>JBBTJH010000118.1:0-6717 GCA_038059555.1 Pseudomonadota bacterium
ACAAGTTCACGGTCCGCCATCCGGAAATCGACGCCAAGATCTGGTGGGACAATTCCAAGCCGATGACGCCCGGCGAATTCGAGACGCTTCGCCGCGACATGCTCGACTACGCCGCCGGCAAGGAGCTGTTCGCGCAGGATCTGAATGGCGGGACCGACAAGGATCATTCGATCGCGGTGCGGGTTTTCACCGAGCTTGCCTGGCACTCGCTGTTCATTCAGCACCTCCTGGTGCGCCCGCCGCTCGACGCGCGCGGATTTACGACCGGCAAAGCGCCCGATTTCACGATTGTCGATCTTCCGGGTTTTGAAGCAAACCCCGCCCGCCATGGCTGCCGCTCGAAGACCGTCATCGCGGTCGATTTCGTAAAGCGCATGATCTTGATCGCAGGGACGTCCTACGCCGGCGAAATGAAAAAGTCGGTGTTCACCATTTTGAACTTCCTGCTGCCGGAAGCCGGCGTCATGCCGATGCACTGCTCGGTCAATGTCGGCGACAAGAGCGACAGCGCGGTTTTCTTCGGCCTTTCGGGAACCGGCAAGACGACGCTTTCCGCCGACCCCAACCGCATTTTGATCGGCGACGACGAACACGGCTGGTCCGAAAACGGCCTCTTCAATTTCGAGGGCGGCTGCTACGCCAAGATGATCCGCCTGTCGCCGGAAGCCGAGCCTGAAATCTACGCGACGACGAAGCACTTCGGCACGGTTCTCGAAAATGTCGTGATGGACCCGAAGACGCGCAAGCTCGATCTCGATGACGCTTCGCTCGCCGAAAATTCGCGCGGAGCCTATCCGATCCACTATATTCCGAACGCGTCGGAGACGGGGCGCGCGCCGCACCCGAAAAACATCATCATGCTGACGGCCGACGCCTTTGGCGTGCTGCCGCCGATCGCAAGACTGACGCCAGAGCAGGCGATGTATCACTTCCTCTCCGGCTTCACCGCGAAGGTTGCAGGCACTGAAAAAGGCCTCGGCAAGGAGCCGCAGCCGACGTTTTCGACCTGCTTTGGCGCGCCGTTCATGCCGCGCCATCCGTCCGAATACGGAAAACTTCTCGGCGAGCTGATTGAAGAGCACGGCGTCACCTGCTGGCTCGTCAACACCGGCTGGACCGGCGGCCCCTATGGCGAGGGCTCGCGCATGCCGATCAAGGCGACGCGCGCGCTTCTCGCGGCCGCTCTCGACGGATCGCTCCGCTCCGCGCCGATGCGCAAGGACGAGACCTTCGGCTTTGAAGCGCCGGTCAAAGTTCCGGGCGTCGACGATCGCATCTTGAACCCGCGCGAGACCTGGCGCGAACCTTCGCACTACGACGCGCAGTCGAAAAAGCTCGCCAAGATGTTCGTCGAGAATTTCGCCAAGTTCGAGCCTTACGTTTCGGACGGCGTCAAAAAGGCCGCGCCCAAGGCCTAGGCTTTTTCTTCTTGCAGGATTGAAACGGCGCCGGAGCGATCCGGCGCCGTTTTTCTTCGGCGCGCATTTCGCCTCCCGCGCGAAAAATTCTCCGCACGCTCCGGATAATCCCCGCACCGGCCTCCTGTTTCTTTCCTTCTCCCATGCGGGGTGCAGCGGTTTTGTCCGTATAATGCGGATGTTGGAAATGCGCGCGAAGGACGCGCGCGGCGGGAGTTGGGTTGCAGTCTTTTTACGCACGCGCGTCTCCTTTCTTCGTCACCCACTCTCCCCCCTTCCGTGCATCCCCGCGAAAGCGGGGATCCATGTCGCCACCCGCCTGGATCCCCGCTTTCGCGGGGATGCACGGGGGGGAGAGGGCGTGTCTTCATCACCTCCCGGATCAACCGCGCGGCGTTTCATTCCTCGCCGCATCCGGCCATCTCGAAAGGAGCATAAGGCCTCCTGAAAGGAGGGGGATAAGGTGGGGGATAACTTTGTCCGAATCGATCAAGGCATTGATTATAATGGATAATTCATATGCCAGATTTCGTAGGCGCGGCGAGGAGGTTCAACCCCCGGTTTTACCCGCGATTGCGAGAGCCATCGTCTGCGCGGTCCTGATCCCGTCGATCGCGGCCGAGTAAATGCCGCCGGCGTAGCCTGCGCCCTCGCCAGCCGGATATAGTCCGCCCACGGAGAGACTTTGCCGGTCGTCGCCGCGGGTCATGCGGATCGGGCTCGACGTTCTTGTTTCAACGCCGGTCATCACCGCATCCGCCATGTCAAAGCCCTGGATCTGGCGCCCGAAGACCGGAAGCGCTTCGCGGATCGCCTCGCTCGCCCAGGATGGCAGACAGCGCGAGAGATCTGTCGGCGTGACGCCGGGCCGATAGGATGGCGCAACGCCGCCCAGTTCCGTTGAGGGAGCATTATTTAAAAAATCGCCGACGAGCTGCACCGGCGCCCGCCAGCTTGAGCCGCCTGCTAAATAGGCGAGAGCTTCCCAATGGCGCTGGAACTCAATGCCGGCGAGCGGATTTTCGCGCGCGTCGCCGGGGAAATCTTCGGGCGTCAGCGAGACGACGATCCCTGAATTGGCGTTGCGCTCTTTCCTTGAATACTGGCTCATGCCGTTGGTGACGAGACGGCCTTCTTCGGACGCGGCCGCGACAACCGTGCCGCCGGGGCACATGCAAAACGAATAGACCGTGCGGCCGTTTTTTGCGTGGTGCGACAGGCGGTAGTCGGCGGCGCCGAGGATCTTGTCGCCGGCGAATTTGCCGTAGCGCGCGCGGTCGATCAGCGATTGGGGGTGCTCGATCCGGACCCCGATGGAGAAGGGTTTTGCTTCAAAGAAAACGCCGCGCCGGTAGAGCATTTCGAACGTGTCGCGCGCCGAATGGCCGAGCGCCATCACCACATGACGAGACGCAATCGTCTCGCCGTCAGCGAGCGCGACGCCGTCGATGCGCTTCTTTCCGCCCTCCTCGGAGAGGAGGACATCCGTCACTTGCGACTGAAACCGGATCTCGCCGCCGAGCGTTTCAATCTTGGCGCGCATCGCCTCGATCATGGAGACAAGGCGAAAGGTGCCGATATGCGGGCGCGCAACGTAGAGAATTTCCTCGGGCGCGCCCGCCGCGACGAATTCCTCCAGCACCTTGCGGCCGTAATGATCGGGGTCGCGGATCTGGCTGTAGAGCTTGCCGTCGGAAAAGGTTCCCGCCCCGCCCTCGCCGAACTGGACGTTCGATGCGGGGTCGAGCACGCGCTGGCGCCAGAATTTGAACGTATCGACCGTCCGCTCACGGACCTTCTTGCCGCGTTCGAGGACGATGGGGCGAAAGCCGGCCTCCGCGAGAATGAGCGCGGCGAAGAGGCCGCAAGGGCCAAAGCCGATGACGAGCGGGCGCGGCGCGCCTTCCGCCGCCCGAGCGGAGAGGCGAAAATTCATGTCGGGCGTGACGCTGACATGATGGTCGCCGGAAGCGCGCGCGAGCGCCGCCTTCTCGTCCTTCACCCGTGCGTCGACGATATAGACAAGGAGGATCGACGATCTTTTTCGCGAATCGACCGCGCGCTTGAAGATCGTAAAGGAGAGAAGCTCCTCCGGCGCAAGAGCGAGCCGCGCCAGCACCGCCGCCTCAAGGGCCGGCGGCGCATGGTCAAGCGGAAGGCGTATTTCGCTAACGCGGATCATCGGGCATTCCTTTAAGGGGAGTTCCGCCTCGCGCAAGGGATGCCCGGCGCCGCAGTTTGCGCTATAGACGGTAAATGACCCAAAAAATCCCTCAGCCGATCCCCCAGCCTATCATCGACCTTTATGACGCTTTCACGCATGGCGCGATCGGCCGGCGGGCGTTTTTGCGGCGGCTCGCCGACATCGCCGGCGGCGCGGCGGCGGCGAGCGCTTTGCTGCCGCTGCTCGCCAATGATTATGCTCGCGCGGCGATTGTCGATGAGGAGGACGACCGGCTCCATATTTCGATGGCGAAATTCGACACCGGAGACATTGTCGATATCATCGAACCGGAGCGGATCGAGGCGGACGGGGCCCCGAACGCCGGCGTCATTCCAACGACGCATTTGCCATTCATCACCGCCTATCATGCGCGGCTGAAGAAAAATTCGGTCGCGCCCGCCGTTATTGTCATTAGCGAAAATCGCGGGCTGAACCCGCATATCAAGGATATCGCGCGGCGGATCGCGCTTGAAGGGTTTCACGCGTTCGCTGTCGATATGCTCTCGCCCTATGGCGGCACGCCCGCTGACGAGGACCTCGCGCGCGAGATGATCGCCAAGCTCAACCCAGAAAAGACAACCGCAAAGCTCGCGAAGATCACCGAGAGCCTTGCGCTGTTGAAGACGCACCAGCGGATGGTCGGCGCTCTCGGGTTTTGCTGGGGCGGCGGCATGGTCAATCGCCTCGCGGCCGCCTCAAGAGATCTCGTCGCCGGCGTCGCCTATTACGGGCGCCAGATCCCGGCTGAAGACGCCGCCAAAATCCGCGCGAAGCTGATGCTGCATTACGCAGGCGAAGACGAGCGCATCAACGTTGGCATCATCGATTACGAAGCCGCGCTGAAAGCGGCCGGCGTCGATTATCGCCTGTTCATGTATGACGGCGCGCAGCATGCCTTCAACAACGACACGAACGCCGCGCGTTATGACCGCGCCGCCGCCGAGCTCGCCTGGGGACGGACCATCGGATTTTTCAACGAAACGCTGAAAGCGACCTAAATATGATCAAAACATTCCGCCTGCCGCTGATCGCCGCCTTCGCCCTGTGCGCCAGCGGGCCCGCGCTCGCCGCTGACAGTTATCAAAACCTCGTCAATCTGTGGCGCGACTGGCGCGCTTTCCAGCCGCCGAGGGTTGAAAATTGCGTTCCGGATTACAGCGCTGCGGCGATGGCGGCGAAAGCCAAAAGCCTCGAAGGATTTCAATCGAGGCTCGCGGCGATCGACGCCAAAGGCTGGAGCGAGGCGCGCCTTATCGACCGCAAAATCGTCGCTGCTGAAATGAACGGCATGGATTTCGATCTGCGCGTCCTGCAACCCTTTGCGCGCGATCCTTCTTATTACGCCAGCGTCTTCGGCGAGGAAAGCGACGTCCCGGAACATGAGGGGCCGAACGCCTATCCGGCGATTGATCTTTATACCTACAAATACCCGCTGTCGAAAAAAGACCAGAAATCGCTGACCTGCCTTATTGGCGCTGTGCCGGCGATCCTTGAGCAGGCGAAGCTTAATCTGAAAGCGTCGAACGCGCGCGATTTGTGGCTTTATGGCGATCGCGCCTTTCGCTGGCAGGAAGAAACGTTAAAAGCGCTCGCCGCCGGAACGCTCGACATGCGGACGCTCGAAGGCAATGTGCGCGGAACGCTTGAAGGCGCGGGGCCTGAACTCACGGCCGCCGTCGATGCGGCGCGCGCTGCGACCGCCGCATTTCGCAGCTATCTCAAAGACGAGGCCGCGTCGAAGACCGGCGCTTCCGGCGTCGGCAAGGAGAATTACGACTGGTACATGGGGAATGTCATGCTCTCGCCTTATGGCTGGGAAGCGCAGGCCTTGTATCTGCGCCGCGAGCTTGAGCGCTCGCGCGCTTCGCTCGCGATCGAAGAATTCCGCAATCGCGATCTTCCCGCGCAACAGCCGTTCAACGACGAGGCCGCCTATATGGCGATGGCGAAAGCCAAAATGGACGAGCTGACGGCGTTTTTGATCGACAATGATCTCGTCGACGACAAAGCCTATTTCCGCGATGCGCTCGCCAATGAAGTCGGCGCTTATACGCCGCCTGAAGCGCGCAATTTCTTCGACCATGGCGCGGCGCTCGACCCGTCGCCGCTCTATTCGCACTTCTATCACTGGATCGAACTCGCCGGCCGCAAGCATGAGCCGGTGAAGAGCCCCATCAGAGCCGCAACGCCGCTTTACGATATGTATGACGGGCGTTCTGAAGGCATGGCGACGGCGGTCGAGGAGTTGTTCATGCAGGCGGGGCTCTATGAGGGCAACCCGCGCAGCCGCGAGATTGTCTGGATCATGCTCGCGAACCGCGCGGCGCGGGGCCTTGCCTCGCTTTATGTGCAGTCGAACGAGATGACGCTCGACGAAGCCGGGAAATTTCACGCGAGCTGGACGCCGCGCAAATGGTCGGACGCCAAAAGCGATCTCGTCGGCTTCGAGCAGCTCTTGTATCTGCGCCAGCCCGGCTATGGGACGAGCTATGTCACTGGCAAGCTCGAGCTTGACCGCCTCATCAGCAACTACGCCTATGAACAGGAACAAAAAGGCGAGACGTTCAGCGTTCCGGCGTTTTTCCGGACGTTGAACGCGTCGGGCGTTATCCCGTTCTCGCTGATCGAAGAAGAGATGACGACGGGAGAGAAGTTGAAAACGGGCCCGGCTTCGAATTAAGACGCTCCCTAATGACCTCCGCCGACGCCTATATCCCGCAGCTTTACGGCCGCTCGAAAGGGCATAGCCTTCGCGTCAACCATCAGCGGCTGATGGCGGAGCTGTTGCCGAAGGTCGCGATGCCGGACCCTGAAGCGGGGCCCGCCGATCTCGCGGCGCTTTTTCCGCAGGCGGAGGAGTTTGAGCTTGAGGTTGGGTTCGGCGGCGGCGAGCATCTCGCTTTTCATGCCGCAAGGGGGCCAAAGACCGGCTTCATCGGCGCCGAGCCTTTCGTCAACGGCGTCGCCAAGCTGTTGGCTCTGATTGAAAGCGATCAATTGACGAATATCCGCGTTCACCATGGCGACGCGCGGCCGATGATCGAGACGCTGCCCGCGGGGGCCAGCTTCGACGAC
>JBBTJH010000119.1:0-3993 GCA_038059555.1 Pseudomonadota bacterium
CCGCGCAGCTTCCAGTTCCGCTTTAATGACGACGATTTCCTTGGGGTCTTCAGGTTTTGAGAATTCAGCTGCTGCGTCGTCGTCGCGTTCAGGTTTTGCCCCCCAAATGACCCAGCCGAAGGCGACGCCGAACAGGAAGGCGAGCGCCATGGGCCCCCATGGCGACATCCCGAACGAGGAGATGAGACCTTCCATCGAACTCCAACCAGCCGAGCGCGACAGGCGCGCCCGGGTCCACCGATACCTATCGTCCGGTTTAGAGCAAGCGCTGCGCCAATTGCAGACAGTAAAAAGAAACGGCGCCTGCAACGGGCGCCGTCTTTTTCGTCAAATAGGCGAGTAGGAGACGAGTAATTCGCCTCGCGCGGGAAAAATCAGCGCGGCGCCATCACCATCATCATTTGCTTGCCTTCGAGCTTTGGCATCTGCTCGACCTTGGCCACTTCGTCGAAATCGGTTTTCACCTTTTCGAGGAGCGCCATGCCGCGATCTTGATAGGCCATCTCCCGGCCCCGGAAACGCAGCGTCACCTTAACCTTGTCGCCCTCTTCAAAGAAGCGGCGCATCGCCTTGGCTTTGACCTCATAATCGTGGTCGTCGATATTCGGGCGCATCTTGATCTCTTTGATCTCGACGACTTTTTGCTTCTTTTTGGCTTCAGCTTTTTTCTTTTGCTGCTGAAACTTGAACTTGCCGTAGTCGAGGATCTTGCAGACCGGCGGCTGGGTTTGCGGCGACACCTCAACCAGATCGAGACCGGCTTCGACAGCCATCTCTATTGCGCGCGCGGTTTGAACAACGCCGCGCTTCTCGCCGAGATGATCGATCAGAAGGACAGTCGGGACCGAAATTTCTTCATTTATGCGAGGTCCATCTCCTTTGGGCGGCGCGGGGGCGAATGGTCTGCGGGATATGGGCGTTTCTCCTTCGGTTGCTTCAGGGGTGAAAGACGATACTGCCGGCTCGGACGAAACCAACGGTTAACGCGCCGAGGCCGGCGAGCGGGGTATATAGGGGATATTGCGCCAAGATCAACGCACGGCCGAGCGGGGATTGGCGGACCCTTTGGGGATCAGGCCCATGTTCTCCAGCGCCCGCCAGACAAATTCCGGCTTGGCCTCGCCCATGTCGTCCCGCGTCGTCAGCGTAATGATGTTGCGGCCTTTCGGCGTCAGATGTTCCTCACCCGCTTTGCGGATGAGGACGCCGCAGCAGCCGACGCTGACGGCGAGGTGAACTTCTTCGGCGGCGTCGCTGACGAAAAATGCAGCCGACTGGGCGAGTGCGACAAGCTGGAGGTGATCGGCCTTGCCGGTAATATCGACGAGCTCTGGCGCTGCGTGCGCGACCTCATCGGCGAAGGGGTGCAATTCTTTGGGGCCGACCATTACCGGCATGACGCCCTTTTTAGCCATCATGCGCGCGAGCTCAGCGTAACGAGCGGCAGGCCAGCGCCTCGTTTCATCAATACCCGGCATCAGCAGTCCGAAGACGCCGGAGACGCCGAACCAAGACGGCTGCATGTTCGCCGAGTCCTTTCGCGTCGCGAGCGCCCAGCCAAGACTAGGCAGGCGCTCCGGCGCATCGAGGCCGACAGCTGCGGAAAATCTTGTCGTATCAGGGATGCCCTCTTCCGGCGCGCCGCGTTTGCGCGCTGAACGCGACGCCGGGGCGACAGAGCGCCATTTCGGGCGGAAGAGGCCGAGCGCCGCGTAGAGTTTTTTCGCATCCTCATTCGCAGCGAGATCGTAGATATAGGCAAATCGCGAGCCCTGCACCTGTTTGACGAAGGCTTTCTTCGCTTCCGGATCGCGGAAATCCGGCATCGCGGCGACCTGATCGAAATAGGGCGAGGCGCGTGCGACGCGCTGCAGGTGATTTTGAGTCAGCAGCGAGATCCTGGCGCCAGGATGCGCATTGCGGATCGCTTCGTAAAGCGGCTCTGCCGCAACGAAGGCTGCAAGTCCGTCAGTCTTGATGACAAGAATGTTTTGCCCGCGGCCCGTCATGGCGCTCCGGCCCTCCGTGCAAGGAGGTCCCGATAGGCGTCAAGCGTTGCAGATGTCATCGCTTGCGTCGAATAATGCGATGCGATGTGCGCCCGCGCCTTATCGCCCATCGCGCGCCGACCATCGGGACCGAGCGCCGCCGCTTTCAAAATCGCCCTAGCGAGCGCCTCCGCCGATCCCGGTTCGACAAGTAATCCTGTGACGCCGTCAATGATGGTTTCGCGCGCTCCGCCATGATTTGACGCAATCGCCACCGTCGCCATCGCGCCAGCTTCAACTGCAGTCCGGCCGAACGCTTCAGGACGCGTTGACGGCGCCAGCGCCATATCGGCGAGCGCATAAGCCGCCGGCATGTCGTCGCAGTGGCCGACCCATCGGATCATTTGCTGAAGCCCCAACTCATTTACCCTACTCATGAGCGAACCGGCGAAATCCCCCCGCCCTTGCTCATCCCCGGCGAAAATTAGCTGGAAAGAGGGAGAAACGCCAGCCGCGCCCGTCGCCGCCAGCCCAATCGCTTCAATGGCGACTTCATGCCCTTTCCAGTCCGTCAGCCGTCCGGGCAGCAGCAAAACCAGCGCCGACCTGTTATTTTCAAGCCCAAACCGCGCTCGCAAGGCGCGGACCCTCTCCCCGGAAATCGCCAATGGGTTGAATTCGGCAAGGTCGGCGCCCCTCGGGATGACTTTCAGCCGGTCGCCGACCGGGTAGGCGGCGCGGATGGCGGCGGCCGTAAAATCCGAGTTGGCGATCACGAGATCGCCCCTCGCCATTACCGAATTGACGAACCGCTTGACCGGCGAGGCGGCCCGATAGGCGCCATGATAGGTGGTGACGAAAGCCGTTTTTGCAGCTTTCGCCGCTAAAAATGCGCTCCATGCCGGCGCGCGGCTTCGCGCGTGAATGATATCGACTTGCGCTTCCCGAAGGATTTCGGTGAGCCGCCCCACATTGGCGAGGATTGTCAGCGGGTTCTTGGACGCGGCGGGGATTTCAATAACGCGTCCGCCCGCCTTTTCGACGTCGCCGCACATCCGCCCGCCGGAGGTCGCGACCAGCGCCTTGCCGCCGGCGGCGACGATCGCTCGCGCCATTTCTACGCTCGTGCGTTCAGCGCCGCCCGATTCCAGAGCCGGAATGACCTGCAGGACGGTTCTTTCAAAACGCATGTCCGAGATTATCGCTTTCATTGAGGCGAGGCGGCATCATAAGCCCTGACGCGCAAAAGAAGATCAAGACCGATGAAAGAGGAAACAGGGACGATCAACGGCCCGAACGGCCGCCTAGCCTTTCGGCGCATCGCCGGCGCCGGACCAGCCGTCATCTGGCTCGGCGGCTTCAAATCCGACATGACCGGAACAAAAGCCGAAGCGCTCGCCGATTGGGCGAGGGCATCAGGACGCGCCTATTTGCGGTTCGATTATTCAGGACACGGCGCATCGGAGGGGCGCTTTGAGGAGGGAACGATTTCCGCCTGGCTTGCCGACACGCTGGCGGCGATCGAGCAATTATCCAAGGGTCCGGTTATTCTGGTCGGCTCTTCAATGGGCGGCTGGATTGCAGCGTTGGCGGCGCTCCGCCTCAGGGCGCGACTCGCCGGCATTGTCTTTATCGCGCCTGCACCCGATTTCACCGAGGAACTTATCTGGGCGCAAATGACCGGCCCGGAGCGAGAACTGGTTCTCTCCCATGGCCGGCTTGTTGAGCATTCGCCTTACTCAGATGAGCCGACGATCATCACCCGCGCGCTGATCGAAGACGGGCGCGAGCATCTTCTGCTTGGCGGGCCGATCAAAATAAATTGCCCTGTGCGCATCCTTCAGGGCATGGCGGATCCCGATGTGCCATGGCGTCACGCGCTGAAACTGGCGGAGTGCCTGACTGCGGACGATCTTGAAGTGACGCTGATAAAATCAGGCGATCACCGTTTGTCCAAGCCGCATGAGATCGTTAAACTGACAGACGCGATCTCGTCGATTTAGCT
>JBBTJH010000120.1:0-8832 GCA_038059555.1 Pseudomonadota bacterium
CCGCGTGTTTGAGATAGGCGCGCGTCTCCTCCGTCGTCGCATCGACGCCGCGAAGGATCGCCATCGAGATAACCTCGTCCTTGTCCTCAAGCCGAATGCCGCGGACGCCGGTCGAGGTGCGCCCCGCGAACACGCGAATATCTTCAACCGGGAAGCGGATGCACATCCCCTCCGCTGTCGTCAGGAGGACATTGTCATCGGGCCGGCAGATCTGGACGCCGACAATCCCGTCCTGGCCGCTGCGCCATTCTTCTTCGAGCTTCATCGCGATCTTGCCGTTGCGATTGATGCGCTGGAAGTCGGAAAGCTTGTTGCGGCGAACCGTGCCGGAGCGCGTCGCAAACATGATCTGCAACTGGTCCCAGGCTTCCTCATCCTCAGGCAGCGGCAAGATCGAGGTGACGCGCTCGCCCGGCGACAACGGGAGCAAATTGACGAACGCCTTGCCGCGCGATGTCGGCGCGCCTTCCGGAATCCGCCAGAGCTTCAGCTTGTAAGCCATGCCGACGGACGTGAAGAACAACAGCGGCGTGTGCGTGTTGCCGACAAAAAGCTGCGAGACGAAGTCTTCTTCCTTGAACTTCATGCCGGAGCGGCCCTTGCCGCCGCGCTTTTGGGCGCGATAGGTCGACAACGGCGTGCGCTTCACATAGCCGCCATGGGTGACGGTGACGACCATTTCTTCGCGGGCGATGAGGTCTTCGTCTTCAACTTCGCCTTCTGCGTCGACGATCTCGGTCCTGCGCGGCGTTCCGAATTCATCCCTCGCCACCGTCAGCTCGTCCTTGATAATCGTCAGAACGCGGCTGCGATTGCGCAAGATATCGAGATAGTCGGCGATCTTGTCGGCAAGGCCGGTCAACTCTTCGCCGATTTCATCGCGCCCGAGCGCGGTAAGGCGTTGAAGCCTCAGATCGAGGATCGCTTTGGCCTGATCTTCCGAAAGCCTCAGCGTTCCGCCCTCCGCCATTAAATGGCGCGGGTCGGCGACCAGGAGCACCAGCGGCGCAAGGTCCTTTGCCGGCCAGTCGCGGGCCATCAATTGCTCTTTCGCCGTCTGCGGATCCGGCGCGCGCCGGATCAGCGCGACCAGCTCGTCGATATTGGCGACGGCGATCGCAAGACCGACCAAGATATGCGCGCGGTCGCGGGCCTTGTTGAGCTCGAACTTTGTGCGCCGCGCAACGACTTCCTCGCGAAAATCGATGAAGGCCTTCAGCACGTCGCGCAAGGCCATCTGTTGCGGGCGCCCGCCGTTCAACGCCAGCATATTGACGCCGAAACTGGTCTGAAGTTGCGAGTGGCGGTAGAGCTGATTTAGCACGACATCGGGCGCCGCATCGCGCTTTAGCTCAATGACGACACGAATGCCTTCGCGGCTCGACTCGTCGCGAATATCGGCAATGCCCTCTAGTTTCTTTTCGCGGACGAGATCGGCGATACGCTCGATCATCACCGACTTGTTCACCTTATAAGGGATTTCCGTCACGATGATCGCGTTGCGATCCTTGCGGATTTCGTCGATCGAAGCGCGGCCGCGCATGACGACCGAGCCGCGCCCCAACAGCAGCGCCGCCTTCGATCCCGCGCGCCCGAGGATGATGCCGCCGGTCGGAAAGTCAGGCCCCGGCACAATCTCGAGGAGATCGACGTCGGTGATGGCGGGATTGTCGATCATCGCGATCGTCGCATTGACGACTTCGACCAGGTTGTGCGGCGGAATATTGGTCGCCATGCCGACGGCGATGCCGCCGGCGCCGTTGACGAGAAGATTGGGATAACGCGCCGGTAGAACGGTCGGCTCTTTTTCCGAGCCGTCATAGTTCGGCTGGAAAGAAACCGTGTCCTTCTCGATATCGGCCAGCAGCGCCTCGGCCGGCTTATCCATCCGGACTTCGGTGTATCGCATGGCGGCCGGCGGATCGCCGTCGATCGAGCCGAAATTTCCCTGCCCGTCGATCAACGGGAGGCGCATCGAAAAGTCCTGCACCATCCGCGCGAGCGCGTCATAGACGGACTGATCGCCATGCGGGTGATATTTACCGATGACGTCGCCGACGACGCGCGCCGATTTGCGGTAGGGTTTGTTGTGCGTGTAGCCGGCCTCATGCATCGACCACAGAACGCGGCGATGCACAGGCTTCAATCCGTCGCGCGCATCGGGGATTGCGCGGCTGACGATGACGCTCATCGCATAGTCGAGATAGGACCGCCGCATCTCCTCTTCGATGGAGACTTGCTGCAATCCGCCGCCGGGCTGACCGCCGCCAGTACTCGGGTCCTCGCCGCCGTTTTCCGGAGCGTTATCGTCGTCTTCTGTTGTCACGAAAATCCTTCAGGAATCAGCGGCTAAAATACTGTTTCCAATTAGCATTTTGGACATGCTTTCCGCAAGCGCGAAGACGGGTTGGCTAGCGAGCCCCGGGGGTGCATAAGAGGCGGCGAATTTGCTGATTTTGAAAGGGTTTTCGATGCGCCACACATTCATCCGACCATCCCTCGCCGCTCTGGCCATTTTCGCCCTCGCCGCCTGTGGAAAAAAGGACGCGTCGCCAGCGCCCGAAGCCCAAACGCCGCCCCCTCAGGAAGAAGCGCCCGCGCCGACATATTCGGCTGCGGACTGGACCGATGCGAGCGCCGATTTCGTCAACCCGGCGGGAGAGACGATCGGCAAGATTGAATTCAAGGACGGACTGGGCGGCGTATTGATGCGCATCAATGTTTCAGGCCTCACGCCTGGCTGGCACGGCATCCATCTCCACATGGTCGCCGATTGTTCGGACGGCGCGGACGGTTTCAAAGCGTCAGGCGGCCATATCAACCCTGACAACACCGAACACGGTCTTCTAAACCCCAACGGCGCGCACCGGGCCGATATTCCGAACATCTTTGCCGGCGCTGACGGAAACGCCGAAGCCGAAATCTTCCGCGCCGGCGTGAATTTGAAGCCGAGCGAAGAAGGCGCAGCGATCAACGGTCCGTTCCCGCTGATGGACGATGACGGCTTTGCCGTGATCATCCACGAAAGCCCAGACGATCACGTCACGCAGCCGATCGGCGGCGCCGGCGCCCGCGTCGCCTGCGCGGCGAACAAGGGGTGAACCCCGGCGTCAGCCGAAGACGGTCCGCGCGATCATCAGCCAGAAAATCGTGAGCACCGCGAAGAACGCCGGAAAGCCGAAGGCGAACCAGCGGCGGTAGAGGCGGAAATATTCCTCCGGCAACGGCATGCCATTTTCCGCCGCCGTGTGGGCGAGATCGCGCATTTTTTTCTGCATGAAAACGACCGGGACCCAGAACGCACCGGTAAAAATGTAAAGTCCGACAGAGGCGATGATCCATCCGCTCGTCAGCGAATAACCGGCGACTTGTGCGAGGGCGGCTCCCGTGAGCGGCTGCACGACTGCCGCCGAAAAGGTGAAAACATAATCCGCCAGCACGACAATCGAGGCTACGGCGGCGATAATTCTCGGATCACGCGTCGCGTGCGCCCGCAGCATGAAAAAGGCAATGCCGGCGCCCGTGCCAAGAAGGACCGTAGCGCCGATCACATGTAGCCATTTGAGGAAAAAATAGAGCGTCATCACCGCTCCTCCAGCATCAGAGCGACCGCGAGCCCGAGCGCCATAGCCGGAAGTATTTTTACATAGGCGCCGAGCGGGTCGGACCAGAACTGGGGCGCGAGAAGCGTTCCAGCCAGAAGATAACTGAATGCGACCAGTACGGAGACAATCGAAGCCGCCCGCGCTGTCGGGCGCCAGATCAGCGCGGCGCCGACGCCAATGTCGAGGATCGCGCCGCCGATAACGAGGATGCTCGCCGCGCCGAAATCCGGCAGCAACGCCGCCGCACGCTCAACCTGCGTCAAGGCGATCACGCCCGAAGCGATCCAGAACGCGGCAAGCGTGACGATCATGATCGGCACTGCGGCCTGCGCGCGGGCGAAGGTGCGCTCCTGCGCTGAACCGGGAAGCCTCGCCAAGGTCTCATCGAGGGAGCTGAACTCACGCCCCGATGCCGCACGCCATGGAGCGGGATCACCAAGAACATCCTCACGCATCACCTTCAGCGCCGTCGATCGTAGCGGTGAGCGCCAGCCGAGCAGACCCGCGAGATCCGCCGCGACGCCGACCGGCGCCGCGATCCATGCCGGCAGGTCAGGCTCGAACTTCGCCATCGAAAATCCGATTTGACGGCGAACGCCGCGCACAATATCCCGCAAGGAATGCGGCGCGTCTTCCACGAGATCGTAATCGCGCCGCGCGGGAACCTCGGATTTCAAAACCGCCACCACCGCTGCTGCGACCTCCTCAAGCGCCACGGTCTGAACAAGGGCCGAAGCTGAGACGAGCGGCGTCATCAGCGGAAACCCGGCGAGCATCCGAAGCAACGCCGTGCCGCCATAAGCGCCCTGCCCGATGACGAGGCCGGGCTTTAGCACTGTCCATTCTAGTGACGATGCGCGAACAGCCGCGTCGCCGGCTGCTTTGGTGCGCAGGAACGCCGTTGAAGCCTTGGCGTTCGCGCCCGGCGCTGAAATCTGAACGAATTTTTTGACGTTCATTTTCGGCGCTGCGTCGAGCAGAGCCGCAACGGCGCGATGATGGATCGCCTCAAGATCGTAGCGCGCGCCGTCCTGAAGCGCACCGGCGGCATTCACAATCGCATCGACGCCGGCAAGAAACGGCGTCCATTTCTCCGCGCTGTCGAGTTTCGCCATATCGGCGCCGATCCATTGGGCGTCAGGAACAAGCCGCTCCCCGGTCGCCGCGCTCCGCCCCAGCCCGATGCACTCATATCCTGCGGCAGCGCAGGCGCGCATGATCTCCGCGCCGATGAAGCCGTAACCGCCGAGGATTAGGATGCGCATTCAGGCCCTTCAGTCCACGCTTCCCGGCGGTCGTGCGAATAACCGGGCGCAAACACGGTGGGCCAAACTTTTTCTCCGGTCATCCCCGCGAAGGCGGGGATCTACCCGAACCCGGTAATGGATTCCCGCTTTCGCGTGAATGAGCGGGTAAAGATTAGGAGCAGCGCCTCCGTTCATCGCCGATCGACAGGCAAACACTCCCCACTCACCGGATTGCCGACAACCTGGCGAGACATCCAGTCATCGACGGCGCCGAGGCACTCGGCCTCGCTGGCGAAGGTCCCTATGATCTCCGGGTCGCCATCGGCGCCGGGCGTCAGATAGCCATGCGCTGTCCAGCCGGGGCCCGCCTCAACCGGAAGCGGTTCACGCGTTGCGCAGGCGGAAGCGCCAAAAGTTAACGCGGCCACGGCCAATCGAAGGATCCGGATCATGCGCGGGTTCCTTTCACGAACGAACGCTGACGTTAGTATCCTAAGCGGACAGGTTCAATCTGATGGCGCATGCACTACAATATGTTCGCAAGCGCACAACGCTCTCCCAACCCACTCATCCCGGCGAAAGCCTGGACCCAGAAAATGTCAGGACGAGATAAGGCGACCAATTGGAAAGCCTGCCGCGATTGAAAGCGACCGCGCGCATTCGACGAAGACTGGGTCCCGGCTTTCGCTGGAATGAGTGGGTTGAGGATTTGCAATCTTCCGACGCCGAAACGAACGTTCACGGCAAACAAAAAACCCGGCGCTTTCGCGCCGGGTCTAATAGGTTTGCGCCCTTGAAGAGCGAAATGGGCGGAAGCACGCTTCCTGAGATCGTCGCGGTCGCCTTATTCCGGTTTTCCGCTTCGATCGACCCTTCAAGAGAACGCTGCGAACTCAACACTGCAGCATTTCGGCGTTCAGGGACGCAACATAACGCCTTGAAAGAAAGCTTAAGCGGCTTTCTTCTTGCGGCGGGCCTTGCGGCGCTTTTTCTTGGCCGGAGCAGCAGCTTTCGCTTTTGCTTTGCGCTTGGTGGCTTTGCGCTTCGTTGCCTTGCGCTTCGTCGCCTTACGCTTCGTCGTACGCTTCGCAGCCGGCTTCTTGGCTGCTTTCTTCTTAGCTTTACGTTTGACCGCCATGGTCTTTCCTCCGAGTAGCTAACGGAAGCTCCGACACTAATTCAATTTACTAAAAAAGTATGCAAGCAAACGCGCGCAAAACGTCCGTGCAGGGTCGATTTCGCATTTTTTCTGCATTTTTTCGCAAAGAGTGCTTCAAAAATGCATCACGAATCATCATCGCACGCACATTTTTGATTCGAAATTCGCAAATTCGCGCGCGTCGATTCGATTTTTCGAATCAAAAAGCGCGCGATGCGCATCCTCAAAACGGAATTTCGTCGTCGAGTTCGAACGATTGTCCGCCGCTCGCGGGCATGCTGTCGCGTCCGCCGCCGAAGTCTCCGGCGCCGCCGCCGTCGCGTCGTCCGTCGAGCATCACCAGCGTCGAGGCGAAGTTCCGCAGCACAACTTCGGTCGTGTAACGGTCCTTCCCCTCTTTATCTTGCCATTTGCGGGTCTCGAGCTGGCCTTCGATGTAAACCTTTGAGCCCTTCTTCAGATATTGCTGCGCGACGCGCACGAGCCCCTCTGAGAAGATCGAAATGTTGTGCCACTCCGTCTTTTCCCGCCGCTCGCCGGTCGATTTGTCCTTCCAGTTCTCCGATGTGGCGATTGAAAAGCTGCACACCTGGCCGCCGTTCTGGAAGGAGCGCACTTCCGGATCCTTGCCGAGATTGCCGATGAGAATGACCTTGTTGACGCTGCCTGCCATGTGAAAATCTCCCGAAAAGAATGCGCGCCGAAAACAGAGGGAGGATTCGGCGCGCGCTGAAATGCGCCTTGGCCAAATCCTTTTCCCCAAAGGGCGAAACCCGCGATGCGCGGTTCGGGAAGCGCCCGTCCGCCGCAAAATGTTCACATCTTGTTCTTGCCGTCAATGCGCTTTTGCGATTAAGTCGGCGCGCGTTTTATCCCCTCGATTCGTCCACTCAGAACCGGTCACATGTCCCTCAAATCGATCCGCGTCGTCGGCGCCCGCGAACACAATCTGAAGAACATCACGCTGGAGATCCCGCGCGACCAGTTGGTCGTGATGACCGGCCTCTCCGGCTCGGGGAAATCCTCGCTCGCCTTTGACACCATCTACGCCGAAGGGCAGCGCCGCTATGTCGAGAGCTTGTCGGCTTACGCCCGCCAGTTCCTCGAGATGATGCAAAAGCCCGATGTCGATCAGATCGAGGGGCTCTCCCCAGCGATTTCGATCGAGCAGAAGACGACCTCGCGCAATCCGCGCTCGACCGTCGGCACCGTCACCGAGATATACGACTATATGCGCCTTCTGTGGGCGCGCATCGGCGTCCCCTTTTCCCCCGCGACCGGCCTGCCGATCACCTCGCAGACAGTGACGGAGATGGTCGACCGGCTGCTGGCGGAGGCGGAAGGCGCGCGTTTTTATCTCCTCGCGCCGATGATCCGCGCCCGCAAAGGCGAGTACCGCAAGGAATTCGCCGAGCTGCAGAAGAAGGGCTTCCAGCGCGTCAAGGTCGATGGAACCTATTATGAGATCGCCGACGTTCCGGCGCTGAACAAAAAGCTGAAACACGACATCGACGTCGTCGTTGACCGCATCATCGTCAAAAAGGGCATCGAAAGCCGCCTCGCGGAGAGCTTTGAAACGGCGCTGGCGCTCGCCGACGGGATTGCAATCGCCGAGAGCGCGGATGCGCCGCCGATCCTTCGAGACGCCGTGCGCAAGCGCGCGGCTCCTCAGGATGAGGGAGCCTCGGGGAAAAAGCGTCCTCATCCTGAGGAGAGCGCGCAAGCGCCTTTCTCGAAGGACGAGGGCGCCCCCCACCGCATCATCTTTTCCGCCAAATTCGCCTGCCCGGTCTCCGGTTTTACGATCGACGAGATTGAGCCTCGGCTCTTTTCCTTTAACGCGCCGGCTGGCGCTTGCCCCAAATGCGACGGGCTCGGCACGCAAATGGTGTTCGACGAGGAGTTGGTGATCCCCGACCCCGGCCTGACGCTCAACAAGGGCGCTGTCGGCCCGTGGGCGAAGGGTCAGTCTCCTTATTATATGCAGACGCTCGAAGCGCTCGGCAAAAAATACAAATTCAAGGTCACGGCGAAATGGTCGGATCTCACCCAGAAACAGCGCGACATTATCCTCTACGGCACCGGCGAGGAGGAAGTCGCTTTCATCTATCAGGACGGCGCGCGAAAATTCGAGACGGTCAAACCCTTTGAAGGCGTCATTCCAAACCTTGAACGCCGCTACCGCGAGACCGATTCAAGCTGGGTGCGCGAAGAGCTGTCGCGCTTCCAGGCGGTGACCTCTTGCGAGGCCTGCAAGGGCTTTCGCCTCAAGCCGGAGGCGCTCGCGGTCAAGATCGCCAATTTGAACATTTCGGAGGCGACGGAGCTCTCGATCCGCGCCGCCGACCGCTGGTTCACGTCGCTCGAGAAAGTGCTTTCAAAGAAGGAAATGGAAATCGCGGCGCGGGTCCTTAAAGAAATCCGCGAGCGGCTCCACTTCCTCAACAATGTCGGGCTCGACTATCTGACGCTCGGCCGCGCGTCCGGAACGCTCTCCGGCGGCGAGAGCCAGCGCATCCGCCTCGCCTCGCAGATTGGATCGGGCCTGACCGGCGTTCTCTACGTTCTCGACGAACCGTCGATCGGCCTTCACCAGCGCGATAATGCGCGGCTCCTTGAAACCTTGAAGCGCCTGCGCGATCTCGGCAATTCCGTCCTCGTCGTCGAGCATGACGAAGATGCGATCCGGACGGCCGACTACGTCGTCGATATCGGCCCCGGCGCCGGCATCCATGGCGGGGAGATCATCGCCGAGGGCGACGTCGCGGCGATCATGAAGGAAAAGCGCTCGATCACCGGCGACTATCTCGCCGGGCGGCGC
>JBBTJH010000121.1:0-5724 GCA_038059555.1 Pseudomonadota bacterium
TTGCAACGAGCGAGAGAACGCCGGTGGCGATGAGGCCCTGATAAAGGGCGCCCATGATATTTTTGGAGCCCTTGCCGAGACGTACGGCGAAGGAGCCGATGATCGAGGTGACGATGCACGCCCCGCCGATCGCCAGCGGGTAGAACATGAATTTCTCAGCGTCCGCCGTAAAGAGGATCGAGCCGAGAACCATCGTCGCCGCAACAGTGACGACATAGGTTTCAAAGAGGTCGGCCGCCATGCCGGCGCAGTCGCCGACATTGTCGCCCACATTGTCGGCGATCGTCGCCGGATTGCGTGGGTCATCCTCCGGAATGCCGGCTTCGACCTTGCCGACCATGTCGCCGCCGACATCAGCGCCTTTGGTGAAGATGCCGCCGCCAAGACGCGCGAACACCGAAATCAGCGATGCCCCGAGCGATAGCGAAACGAGAGCGTTGACGACTTCGCGGCTCTCGGGCGAAAGACCCATCGGGCCGGTGAGGATTGCGTAGTAACCGGCAAGGCCCAGAAGCGCGAGACCGGCGACGAGCATCCCCGTCACCGCGCCGGCGCGGAACGCAACCGACAAGCCTTTAGCAAGGCTTTCGGAGGCGGCCTGCGTCGTGCGGACGTTAGCACGCACCGAAACCAGCATGCCGATAAAGCCGGCAAGGCCCGAGAGGACTGCGCCGGCGGTGAAGCCGAGCGCGGACGTCAGACCGAGCGCGAATAACAAGATGGCGAAAACCACGACGCCGGCGATGGTGATCGTCGTGTATTGGCGCTTTAAGTAAGCGGAGGCGCCTTCCTGGATGGCCGCCGCAATTTCTTTCATCCGGGCATTGCCGGCTGAAAGTGACATCACCTGCTGAATGGTGACGACGCCATAGAGGATGGCGAGCATGCCAGCCCCGATGACCAGCCACAAGCTTGTGCTCATTGGTATCCTTCCCAGGCCATAACGGCCAATTGCTGGAATTGCGGGGAGAACCCTGAGATGGCCGCGGCGCCCGGGATCGCTCCCGCGCGCGCCTGCGCTTCAATCAGTCCCCGTTACAGATCGGCGCGATAACTGGCAAAGCCGCATGGCAAAATCAACAAAAAGTTGATCGATCTTAAGCGCTTACCCGCCTTCTAGTCGGGGAGTTTCGAATTCCCGGCGCTAAAGAAACCTCGGGAGCTGGCCCGTTTCGATATCGCAACTATCTTGCGGCAGTCCTTAACGCCCTCATATCGCCGGCCCGCCGGCGGTAGGGCCTTGTTCCCAAAATCAATTTGCGATCACGAAGTGGCGCGCCATGAAATATAGGCGCGCAAAACTTGAAACCGCCAGCAATGTCAGCGTCTTGCCCGTTGACCCTCAGGGCTGTATCCGCCCTAGGTTGCATCCGCTTTGGCCGAAATCCGGCGGCGGGGCGACGGGTATTCGGCGGACGGCGGAACGGCGGCGCGATTTTTTCGAAGAGCGTTTGATGCCGGGCGGCTTGAGGGCGTGCGCAATTTGGATATCGTGAAAACGAAGCGCTTGGGCTGGAGAGACGTTGGAATGGCTCATGAGCTGGAGAAATTTGTAGTAACCGGCCGGGCTCAATCCGGTCATCGCCGGGGGCGTTGATGTCGATCCTCCCTGAAGTTTTGAAGCCGACGCCGACAGCGAATGAAACGCTGCCGCTGCGGCTCGAAGTTTTTTCAACGCTGACCGAAGCGCTCGATTACGCCGCCCTTGGCGAAACCGGCTGCAACTTCGTCAATTTGCGCGGCGAGGTTTACGCGGCGGTGCCGTATTCGGCCCTTCGCCGCGACGCGATGGCTCTGGCGAGACGGCTTGCCGCCCGGTTTGACCGCGGCTCGCGGCTTGCGCTGGTCGCCGAGACGAGCCCCGATTTTCTCACCACATTTTTCGCCTGCCAGTATGCCGGCATGATCCCGGCGCCGATGCCGCTTCCCGTAAACCTCGGCGGCAAGGACGGATACCTGACGCAGGTTCGCCTGATGGTGCAGGGCTCGAAAGCGGCCGCCGCGATCGGACCCGCCTCCCTCACGGATTTCATGACCGCCGCGCTCGGCGGCAACAGCGAGGCCGATATCCTCAGCTTCGACGAGCTGAAAGCCGTCGACGCGGAAGCGGACGCCATCCCCTTCGGACCGGATGAAGCTTGTTATATTCAGTATTCTTCCGGATCGACGAGCGCGCCGAAGGGCGTCATCGGCACCCAGAAATCCGTCAATGCGAACCTGCACGGGATTACCAAGCATGGCCTGAAGCTCTGCGGCGGCGATCGCGCTGCGAGCTGGCTGCCGCTTTATCATGACATGGGGCTGATCGGCTTTGTGCTGGCGCCGATGTACGGACAGCGCTCGGTCGATTACATCGCCACTTCCGATTTCGTGCGCCGGCCTTTGCTGTGGCTGCGCGTGATGTCAGAAAACAAGGCGACGATCACTTACAGCCCTTCATTCGGGTACGAACTATCGGCGCGGCGCTCTTCAAAGGCCGAAGAAGGCGCAATCGATCTTTCAGGGATCAGGATCGCCGGCATTGGCGGCGACATGGTGCGCCCCGAAGCGCTGCGCCTTTTCGCCGAGGCCTTTGCGCCCGCCGGCTTTAAAGCGGGCGCGTTCCTCCCCAGCTACGGCATGGCGGAGGCGACGCTCGCGATTGCCTTCACCGAAATCGGCGAGGCCGTCGATGTCGATTATGTCGACATGCGCCACTACAACCGCTCGGGCGTCGCGCAGCCGGCGTCGGCGGTCACTTCGCCTGAACACAAACGCGGCTTTGTCCTCTGCGGCAAGCCGCTTCCGGGCCATGCGATCGAAGTCAGAAGCGACGCCGGCGCAACCTTGAAGGACCGCGAAGTCGGGCGCATTTTCATCAAGGGGCCAAGCCTCACGACCGGATATTACAGCGACGCCGAAGCGACCGGCCGCCTTTATAACGGCGATTGGCTGGACACCGGCGATATGGGCTATTTCCTCAACGGGGAAATCGTCATCACCGGAAGAGCCAAAGATCTCATCATCATCAATGGCCGAAATATCTGGCCGCAAGACATCGAATGGGCGGTCGAAAAAGTCGAAGGCGTGCGTCAGGGCGGCGTCGCGGCGTTTTCAGTCGATGACGGCGCTGGCGAGAAAATCGTCGTCGTCGCCGAGCGTCGCGGCATGACCGCCGAAGCGCTCGCGCAGGTTCAGCGCGAAGTCGCCAAAACGATCCAGACGGCGGCCGGCGCGCCGGCGATCGTCATTCTCGCCAAGCCGCATTCGATGGTGCTCACGTCGTCCGGCAAGCTGTCGCGCGCCAAGGTCAAGCAGAAATACCTCTCCGGCGAATTCGACGAACCCGCTGGCGAGGTCTCCGCCGAGATGACGCTGGCGGAAGCGCGCGTGTGAAACGCATCGCCGTCACCGGCGGCACCGGGTTTATCGGCGCCGCTCTTATCGATCAGCTTATTGAAGAAGGATTTGCCGTCCGCGCGCTGGCGCGCGATCGGCGGCGCGTCCGGCGCGCGGGCGAGATCGAGATCGTCGAGGGCGATCTAGAAAACGCCGCAGCGCTAGCAAAGCTTGCCGATGGCGCTGACGTTTTCCTGCACCTTGCCGGCGAGACCCATGCGCCGACGGAACAAGATTACGCGCGCATCAATGTCGCCGGCGCCGAGCGAGCGGCGAAGGCTGCGGCAAAAGCAGGCGCGCGCTTCATTCACGCCTCATCGCTCTCGGCGCGCCAGCCCGAGACAAGCCCTTATGCGCGATCGAAATTCGAGGGTGAAAAGGCGGTCGCCGACGCCTCGGCCGGCAATTCATTTCTCGCTTTGCGCCTGCCGGCGATTTACGGCCCGGGCGATCTGGTGACGCTTCCCTATTTCAAGCTGTTGAAATCAGGTTTCGCGTTCGAGCCGGCGACCGACAGACCCGCGCGCGCGTCGCTGCTTTTCGTCGAGGATGCAGCAAGCGCTTTTATCGCGGCGGCCCGGCGCGGCGAGCCGGGGATCGTTTACGAAGTTGAGGACGAGGAGCCTGACGGGCGAGCGTGGAGCGAGATCGGCAAAACGCTCAGCGCCGTCTTCGGCAACAATGCGATGGCGTTCAGGATCCCCAAGCCCGCCGTCGCGCTGCTCCACGAGGGCGTGCGCGCGGCGGAAAGCGTTTTCGGCAAGACGCCGTCGATCCGTCAGGGACAGGTCAACGAGCTGTTCCACCCGGACTGGGTCGCCCGCAACGCGCTTTTCGGCGCCTCGACGGGTTGGCGCCCCAAGACCCCGCTCAAGGAAGGGTTTGCAAAAACCGTCCGCTGGTATCAAGAACAGGGACTTTTATAGGGACTAGGGATTTGGGATCAGGGATCAGGATGAGAAAAGCCTTTATTGAACGGGAACGCGCAAAGCGCGCGGCGCCGGGTTTTTTAATCCCTCATCCCTGATCCCCAACTGGAGCTTCGACATGACCGCTCATACGCAATCGGGAATTCAGGAAGACGACGATCTCGTCTTTCGCCGCATCTGCGGACTTCTTGAACCCCAAAATCAAAAGGGCCTCAAGCTGACGCGCGATGTCGATCTCGTCGCTGATCTCGAAATCGACAGCGTCTCCGTGCTCGATATCGTGATGGACATCGAGGATTATTACGACATCTCGATACCGGTGAACACGATTTCGGAGACGAAGACGATCGGCCAGCTGGTCGACGCCATCCACGCAATCAAGGGCCAGGGCTGAAAAGCATGAGTTTGTTCGACAAGTTTGAGAAAACGGCCGCGCTCTACAACGGCCTTTCGGAGATGGGCAAAAACCCCTTCACCGTGGTGATGGAGGAAGTGCTCGGGCCGACGCGCGCCAGGATCAAAGGCCGCGAGACCGTCCTTGCCGGGACGCATAATTATCTCGGCCAGACATTCGAGCCCAAGGCGATCGCGGCGGCGAAAGCCGCGCTCGACAAGGAAGGGACCGGCACCACGGGATCGCGCTTCGCCAACGGCACGTTCTCCGGCCACCGGCGGATCGAACAAGACCTCGCCGATTTCCTCGGCCTCAAGCACTGCGTCGTGTTTTCGACCGGCTTCGTCGCCAATCTCGGCGCGATCGCAGGGCTCGTCGATCCGTCCGAGGACGTCGTATTGGTCGACGCCGACTGTCACGCCTGCATCTATGACGGATGCTCGCTCTCCGGCGCCGAGACAATCCGATTTCGCCACAACGATCCTGAAAGCCTCGACAAGCGGCTCGCACGGCTCGACCCGAAATTCAAAGGCAAGCTCGTCTGCATCGAGGGCATGTATTCGATGTATGGCGACATTGCGCCGGTGAAGGAATTCGTCGAGGTCGCGCATAAGCACGGCGCTTTTCTTCTCGTCGATGAAGCGCACTCTTTCGGCATCTACGGGAAAACCGGCAGGGGCGTTTGCGAAGCCGACGGCGTGATGAACGAGATCGACTTTTATACGTGCACATTCTCGAAAGCGCTGGCGTCGATCGGCGGCTTTGTCGCTTCCAATCATCCTCAGGCGGAGTATCTGCGGTTCTCGTCCCGCCCCTATAAATTCACCGCCTCGCCCTCGCCCTCGACTATCGCGTCGGCAGGCGCGGCGCTCGCCAACATCAAGGAAACGCCAGCCTTGCGCGAGCGTTTGTGGGCGAACGCAAACCGCCTCCACGCCGCTCTCACCCAATACGGACTTAAGCTCGCGGCAGCGCCGGCGCCGGTCATTTCAGTCCTTTATCCAACCAGAGAAGACGCTTTCG
>JBBTJH010000121.1:5734-16011 GCA_038059555.1 Pseudomonadota bacterium
GCCCGCCGGCGACGCCGGCCGCGACACCGAGCACGGCGCCGAGCAGACCCCACAGCAGTTCCGCAGCGCCGAGCTCGCGGCGGCGCCAGCGCCGGTGATTTCAGTCCTTATTCCGGACAGGGAGACGGCGTTCGCCGCGTGGAATTTCCTCCTCGACAACGGCGTTTACGTTAACATGGCGATCCCGCCGGGAACGCCGGGCAAGGAATCGCTTCTGCGCCTTGCGGTTTCTTCCGCGCATACCAGTGACGACATCGACCGCCTCGTCGCGGCTTACGGCGCGATGGCGGAAGCTTTTCCGTGTGCGAAGGTGACGGGCTGAGCTGTCACAAATCCTTGTTCTGTGATCGCTAGTCACAGTCCGGCCTGATTTGGGACGCGAAATTGGCAGGGCATTCGCTAGGGATGGGGATCGGTATGGGTCAAGGGACGGGAAACGCGATGGTTCATCGGTTGATTTTGGCGGCAGGTCTCCTTGCGGGACTTTCAGCGCCCGCGCAGGCGGCGCAAGACGCGGCCTTCACCCATGTCAGCTGCAAGGGCGAGCCGAACGAAATCCGGGTGACGATCACCAACGTAAAGAAAGACGCCGGGCTGATGACGGTCGAACTGTACCGCAACGACCCCGACGGCTTTCTCAACAAAAAGGGGCGCCTCTTTAAGGTGCGCTTCGCGGCTCATGCGCCGGTCACGCAGTTTTGCGTCAATGCGCCGGAGCCAGGCCAATGGGCGATGGGCGCCTATCACGATCGGAACGCCAACCGCAGATTCGACAAGAACGCCTTCGGGCTTCCGGCCGAGCCTTATGGCGTGTCAGGCAATCCGAAGATCCACTTCGCCCTGCCGCCAATCTCCGAGGCGCTGTTTACGGTTGAGGAGACCGGCGCGTCGGTGGAGATCCGGCTGAAAAACTAGGGCGTAGGTCGTCGTGCGTCATGCGTAGGAAATGCAGGGCCTTCTACCTACGCACTACTCACTAAGCACTACGCACCACGACCTCCTTCGCCTATAACCGCGCCGGGCGAAGAGGAAATCAGAGATGGCCGACGGCGCTAGCGCATCATCTATCACAATCGAGCCGGTCGAGGGTCGCGCCGGCCGTAAGGCGTTCATCGCCGCCGGCAAGGTCGCGTATCTGGGCGATCCCCATTACATCGCGCCGCTTGAATATGAAGTCGGCGCCCGGCTTGACCCGAAAGCCAATCCGGCGCTTGCCGGCGCCGAGGTGCAGCTCTTCATCGCCAGGAAAAACGGCGTTGTCGCGGGGCGCATCTCCGCCTTCATCAATCCCTTGCACCTTCAAACCTACAACGACGCAACCGGCCATTTCGGTTTTCTCGAGGCGATCGACGACGCGGAAGTTTTCGCCGCGCTCTTAAAGGCCGCAGAAGACTGGATGCGCGCGCGCGGCATGAAAAAGATCGCCGGGCCGTTCTCATTCTCGGTCAATGAAGAATGCGGCCTGCTGATCGACGGTTTTGAAACGCCGCCCTATGTGATGATGCCCCACGGAAGAGAATGGTATCGCCGTCATGTCGAGGCGGCGGGCTATTCGAAGGCGATGGACATGTATGCGCTGCATTATATTCCGCGCCGGCAGTTCATCCCCGAAAAGCGCATGAAGTTCATTGAGCGCGCGCTGTCGTCGCCGAAGGTCAATATCCGCTATATCGACTTCAAGCGCTTCAACGAGGAAATCGGAACGCTCGTCGATATCTACAAGGACGCGTGGAGTGACAATTGGGGCTTCGTCCCGATGACGGAGGCGCAGATCAAGCACATGGCGAACGAGCTTCGCCCGCTGATCGAAAAATACAACATCATCTTTTGCGAGCTTGACGGCGAGCCCGTCGCCTTCGGCCTTGTCCTGCCGAATGTCATGGAGGCTGTGCGCGATTTTGACGGAAAATTATTGCCGTTCAACTGGGTCAAGTTGTTGTGGCGATTGAAAGTCAAAAAGCTTTCTCAGGCGCGCATGCCGCTGATGGGCGTCCGCAAAAAGCTCCACGGCAAACCGATCGGCGCCGCCTTCGCCTACAAAATCATCGAGATGGTGAACACCGCCAACATGGACCACGGCGTCACCTCGTCAGAGCTTTCATGGATATTGGAAATCAACAAGGACATGCTGACCATGCTGACCGATATGGGCGGCGAGATATATAAGACGTATCGGATTTATGAGCGGGGGCTTGGGGCCGGACATTGAGATGATATTTCAAAAAATTTTACATATTGCCGCGACAGCCGCATGGCTGGTTGTCGGCGCTGCTTGCGCCTCAACGCCGGAACCCAGCCAACGCGCGGTCCTTCGCCAACTGGTCCAAGGCCATGTTAAAGACGGATTCTCCGGCGTTGTCCTCGTCGCTGCGAACGGCCATATCGTCCTCAGCGACGCTTTTGGCGAAATGGCGGGAAGGCCAGTCAGCAAGCATGATCGCTTCTGGATCGCTTCGACAGGAAAGCAGTTCGTCAGCGCGGCGATCTTGAAACTCGTCGACGGCGGCAGGCTGTCGCTTGACGATCCTTTATCGAAATTCT
The DNA here is from genome assembly GCA_038059555.1 of Pseudomonadota bacterium. Taxonomy (GTDB): domain Bacteria; phylum Pseudomonadota; class Alphaproteobacteria; order Caulobacterales; family Parvularculaceae; genus Amphiplicatus. Next base: position 8,276 of record JBBTJH010000121.1, read on the forward strand.
TTCCGGAAGCGCCCTCAGACAAGGCGGCGACCACAGTGCGCCAACTCCTCTCTCACACGTCAGGCTTCCCGCAGAGTTATGTCGCGGAGGACTTTTCGACTAGGGAGGATGCAACGCCCACGATGCTCGCCGAGCCGCTTCAGGGCGCGCCGGGCGAGAAGTTCCGCTATTCCAATCTCAATTACCAGATGGCGGCGGCGATCGTGGAAATCGCCTCCGGTGAGAATTATCGCGAATTTGTGAAGCGTGAGCTTTGGGCGCCGGCCAGGCTTTCTTCGACGGGTTTCTCGACGCCCGAAACAGCGGGCGTTGTCAGCGCAATTTCAACACCTCTCCCCCCGCGCCTCAGGCGCATCACATGGGACGAGCAAGGCGTCTATTCATCGGCAAAAGATTTGTACCGTTGGAACCGCGCCCTCAGCGGGGGCAAGATACTCAGCACAGGCGCACGCGCCGAATTGTACAAGCCGACAGCGCCAATCAGCGAAGGCGAGGCCGCTCTAGGCTGGTTCATCGATCGCTCACCGTCAGGCGCGACACGCATCTTCACCCGCGGCAACGAGGATTTCGGGGCGAATTCGCTGGTCTACTTCTACCCAGACTCCAAAACCCTCATCATCGTGCTGACGCACGCGGGGGACGCCGACGAGGATACGTCCTGGTCGCGGCTTATTCACAAAGAGATTGATGCAGCGCTCGGTCTTTGAAGAGCTGGCGATGAAAATTCGGTCTTCAAACTTCAAACGATACGCACCCGCAACTGATACTTGCTCTGCGATTCCATAGCCCCCTACCGCAAAAACGGCTCGTCGAAACTGCGCAGCTTCCTTGAATGCAGCGTCCCGCCCTCGGCTTCCGCGCGCAACAACTCAATCGCCCTGAGACCAATCTCCAAATGCTGCGCGACGCGCGCCTGGTAGAAAGCGTCGGCCATGCCGGGGAGTTTGATCTCGCCGTGGAGCGGGCGGTCGGAGACGCAGAGCAATGTTCCGTAGGGGACGCGGTAGCGAAAGCCGTTGGCGGCGATTGTCGCCGATTCCATGTCGATCGCGATCGCGCGGCTCTGATTGAGGCGGACCGCGATTTTTTCAAAATCAAGCTCCCAGTTGCGGTCGCCGGTCGTCACGACCGTCCCGGTGCGGAGCTGTTCTTTTAACTGCCCTTTGGGGATGCCGCCAACCTGTTCGACGGCGGCTGTCATCGCGAGTTGCACTTCGGCGATTGTCGGGAGCGGGATCGACGGCGGGAGCGCGTCGTCAAGGACATTGTCTTCGCGCAGATAGGCGTGCGCGAGCACATAATCGCCGAGGCGCTGCGTCCGCCGCAGTCCGCCGCAATGGCCGATCATCAGCCACACATGCGGGCGCAAAACCGCGAGATGATCGGTGATTGTTTTGGCGTTCGACGGGCCGACGCCGATATTGACGAGCGTAACGCCTGCATGTTTGCCCTTCACATAGTGATAGGCCGGCATTTGCGGCTGCTTGGCGAGCGGCGGCTTTGAGGGGGCGGCGCCTTTTCTGGTGATGCGGTCGCCGGGTTCGATCAGGGCTTCGATCTCACCCGCCTCGACCAGCGACCGGCCGCGCTCGACGAATTCGTCGACATAGCGCTGATAGTTCGTGAACAGAATGAAATTCTGATAATGCTCGGGCTTCGTCGCGGTGTAATGCTGAATGCGGTGGAGCGAATAATCGGTCCGCTCGGCCGTAAAGAGCGACAGGGGAAGCGCGCCGCCGCGCTCTAAAATCATGCCGCCGTCGACAATGACGTCGTTCGTCGCGATGAGGTTCGGCATGTAGAAATAATGCTGCAGATCCTCGCGCTGCTGCGCCGAGAGCGTCGCCGTCGCCTGTTCGAGCGCAAAGGTCAGCGGGATCGGCGTTTTCGACCGGCCGACGAAGAGCTTTGCTTCGAAACTCTCGCAGATGCGTTGCAGCTGGTCTTTCAAATAATTGGCGAAAAGCGCGGGCTCGGTGATCGAGGCGCCGTGCAGGCTGGTCGAGGTTATCTGGCCGAGCGCGAGGCTGCCGGTCTGGATCGAGCGTTCGGCCGGAACCTCGGCGCAAAGATAGGGATAAGTCGGCGCGGCGAAGGGGCCGGGCTTTAGCCTGCCGGCGACATAATCTTCAAAGCGCTTTTCAACCGCGCTGATCGCCGCGTCATAGAGATAAGTCAGCCGCGCAATTGCTGCGTCCGGCGTCTCGCAAAATTTCAGATCGTCGGCGGGCGCCCCGGTGGGCGCTTTGGGGTGGGTTTTTTCAGTCATTCATCTTCCCGGTTGCGCTGAATTGGGCAGCGACCATAGCGCCATTCCCGGCGGACGCCAGCCGGGGCGATTTTGGCCCGGAGGCTTAACCAAACGGATGCGCGAGTTTCCAGAGCGCGCGCTGCGCGAAGATCGCGGCCGCGTCTCTCGCGCGCCGGGCGCCGGGCGCTGGCGGGCGCCCGCCCATTTTGCGGACCCAGTGATTGGCGATCCGCAACCGCGCTTCAGCGTCAGAGGCGCGGCTTCGCCAGGTAATCGAGAAGGAAACGCAAGGGGCGGGCCCCGTCTTCACCCAGTGCGGCGCCTTCACCGGCACGTAGACGGCGTCGCCCGGCTCAAGATCGAACGTTTCGGCGTGGGCGTCGAAATCCGGATGATGGGCGAGGTTTCGGTGCGCCTTGCCGACGTGATAGCGCTCGTGATGCTCGTCGGGGATGACGCCTTTATCGGTCTTGTAAATGGTCATTTGTTTCGACCCCGAGAGATGCACGAGAATATTGTGCTCAGGATCCAGATGCAGCGGCGTTATCGCATTTGCGGACGAGATGAAAATAAAGCCGATTTTCTTGTGCATGGCGCCGGTCGAGGCGGCGGCGCCCGGCGCAATTTCGGCGAGACACCGATCGAGCGCTTCCTTGTACTGCGCGTCCTGTTCGACATGGCGCAGCACCATCCACGAATTGCACTCGTTGATGCGGCGGATCGTCTCTTCGATTGAAAGCCCGGTCATCGGCGTTTTGTCCGGGTCCTGATCTATCGGGCCGTTCCCGGCGTTATACTCAATCGAGCCCTCCGGGAGGCGCTTCGCCAATTCAAGCAGCGCTTCCAGCGTAAATAGCTCGCTCCCGGCGAAATGATGTTTGAGGCGAAAAGGATGCGCGGGGTAGCGCCCTTGCATCATAGCTTCAGGGTTTTCAAAGATCGGCATCCTCGTCCCTTTTCGTGGTCGCGGCAGTCAGCGTCCGGCGCAGTCTTTCTCCGGCCCGTTCGAGGCCTGTCAGTATCTGAAAAAGCAATCGCGCGCGCGGCGCGGCGCCGCTGACGTTCAAGGCTTCAATGCTGCGCCGCCCGCGCCAGAGAGTGTTGATCATCGGGTGATCGCGCGCGGCGCAGGAATCAACAAACCGCAGCCCCGCGCGCTGTTCGAATGCTCGCAACAAGTCGATCTCCAGCATCACGCCGGGCGAAAAGCGCGCATAGGCTTCGTCATAGGCGATCTTGAAAGAATAGCCGGCGCCGTTCTCGATGAAGTTGACGATCATCGCGATCGGCTTTCCCGCCAGAGTGAGGCGGTGAAAGTCGAGCGATCCCGCCGCAAAAGCGCGCCGGACTGCGGCGGCGAAAAACGCGCGCCCCGCCTTGGCGCTCGCAAGCGCGGTTCCCGTCCCGCCCTTCCAGCCGGCGCTTTCGAGCTCCAAGAACTCTTCCGTCCACAGACCGACGTCGCCGGCCGAGGCGAGCGTTTCAAAAACGACCGCCCCTTGCTCCTTAAGGCGCGATCTTAGCCGCCGCAGCTCTTTGCGTTTTTTGCCCCGCATCGCCCTGTCGAGGACGTCTTCTGTTGTAAACCCGCCCTCAAGGAGCGCACGCTCGAAACGCGCCGAGGACGCCGTAAGCCGGCCTGCGCTTCTGGCGGCTTTTTTCGCCTCGGCCGCAACCGGACCCTGAGCGTCCAGATGGCGAAGGCGAAAGAACGCGCCTTCTTTCTCCGCAAGATCGAAGAGCGCGGCGAGGGCCACAGCCTCGGCGCCCTTGCGGATCAACGGCGCCGCATAAAAGCAATGATCGTGCATCCAAGTCGCGATGTATTTGACAGGGAGCCGCGAATAGCCGCGTGCCGGCGCGACCGGCGCCAGCGCGATGAGGCGCCCTCGCGCGTCGCGCACGATGGCGACGCGGACGTCAACGCCCGCAAAAGCGTCAAGCGCCGGGATCAGCAGCGAGGGCGAATAAAAGGGGTTGGCCTCAACCGCATTCGCCGCAAGGTCCGCCCACTCCGCCTCGATCGCCGCAGCGCCCTTTGGCGAAAGCAAGGCCCCCGCCGCCGCGAACGGCGCCGCGACGACAACGCCGTCAGCGGGCGTCAGCGCCCCAGCGTCGCGAGCAAGTTCCAGCGTCATCAAAGGCGGCCCCGGTATTTTGTCCCATTATAGAACACAAGCCCGGCGCGGCGCGCCGGGTCATGCGTTCTTTAATGCAAGGAGTGCGACTTTCAGGCCGCGTCTTCGCCGGCCAGAATGTCGCGCTTGCCGGAATGGTTGGGGGTGCCGACGACGCCTTCTTGTTCCATACGCTCGATCAAGGTCGCGGCGCGGTTATAGCCGATCTGCAGCCGGCGCTGGATGTAGGAGGTCGACGCTTTGCGGTCACGAAGGACAATCGCCACCGCCTTGTCGTAAAGCGCGTCGCCCGACGAGGTGTTGCCGCCGGTATCAAGACCGTCAAAGGCGCCGTCTTCATCTTCTTCCCGAAGTTCGGTGACTTCCTGGACATAAGAGGGCGAGCCCTGTTTCTTGAGGAAGGCGACGACCTTTTCGACTTCTTCGTCGGAGACGAAAGCGCCGTGAACGCGGCGAATGCGCCCGCCGCCCGCCATGTGCAGCATGTCGCCCATGCCGAGGAGCTGCTCGGCGCCTTGCTCGCCGAGAATAGTGCGGCTGTCGATCTTTGAGGTGACCTGGAACGAGATGCGTGTCGGGAAGTTCGCCTTGATCGTGCCAGTGATGACATCGACCGAGGGGCGCTGCGTCGCCATGATGAGGTGAATGCCGGCCGCGCGCGCCATTTGCGCGAGGCGCTGCACCATCCCTTCGATATCCTTGCCGGCGACCATCATCAGATCGGCGACTTCGTCGATGACGACGACGATGAAGGGCATGTGTTCGTATTTCAGATCTTCCGTTTCGTAGATCGGCTCGCCGGAAGCCTCGTCATAGCCGGTGTGGACGCGGCGCGTCAGCGTCTCGCCGTTTTCTTCGGCCTCTGCGATGCGCTGGTTGAAGCCTTCGATGTTCCTGACGCCGACCTTCGACATGCGGCGATAGCGCTCGCCCATTTCGCGCACGGTCCATTTGAGTGCGACGACCGCCTTCTTCGGATCGGTGACGACGGGGGCCAGAAGATGCGGAATTCCTTCGTAGACGGAAAGCTCGAGCATTTTCGGATCGATCATGATCAGCTTGGCGTCGTCCGGCGAGAGCCGGTAGAGCAGCGACAAGATCATCGTATTGATGCCGACAGATTTCCCCGACCCCGTGGTGCCGGCGATGAGGAGATGCGGCATGCGCGCAAGATCGGCGTAAACCGGCTCGCCGCCGATTGATTTGCCGAGCGCAAGCGTCAGGTCGCCGCGGCTGTTCTCGTATTCCTCGGCCCCGAGCAGCTCGCGGATATAAACCGTCTCGCGGTCGATATTCGGCAATTCGATGCCGATGACATTGCGCCCGGGGACGACCGCCACGCGCGCGGCGATCGCACTCATCGAACGCGCGATGTCGTCGGATAGGCCGATGACGCGCGAGGATTTGACGCCGGCTGCGGGCTCTAATTCGTACAAAGTGACGACCGGGCCGGGGCGGACATTGATGATCTCGCCCTTGACGCCGAAATCGGCGAGCACGTTTTCAAGCATGCGCGCGTTTTGTTCGAGCTGTTCGTCGGAGACGACGCGCGCTTTTCGCGTCTCAGGCTTGCCGAGGAGAGAGAGAGCGGGCAATTCGTAGCTTCCGGGCCGAAACACCGGAAGCTCCGGCTGGGCTTCGCGGGATTCGCGTTTGCCGGCTTTCTTTTCTTCGGTCTTGCGGATGATGTTGCGCTTTTTCGGTCCGGCCGCGAGCGGCTCTTCTTCGTCTTCGAATTCATCCTCGCTGTCGTCTTCATCGACATAGTCTTCGTCGAGATCGCCGGTTTTTTCGGCGGCGACGTCTTCGCGCGACATGGCGTCATAGCGCTCGGCGATTGCGTCCCGAACGGTCAGCGCGAACGCTTCAAGCTCGGCGATCGCCGCTTCAATGCGCGTCAGGGTGAGCCCGCAGGCGAAAAGATATCCGGCAGCGCCCAGAGTGAGGAGAAAGAGCCCAGCGAAAATCTCCGCCGACGGAAGTCTCGCGAGCGAGAATATCGCGGTCGCGCCGCCGGCGCCGAGATCCCCGAAAAAGCCGCCAAGCCCGACCGCGAACGGCCAGCTCGCCGGCGTCGGGGCAAGCGAGAGCGCGCCGGCGAGAAGCAGGAACGACAGCGGACCGACCACAAACCGGATGACGACGTCGAGCGGGGTCTTGTCTTCCGGCATCTCGTCAGCGCCGCGCATCATCGCGACAGCGCCCCAGATGATCAGCGGCGGCGCCGCGAGCAGGCTCGCCCCGCCGATCGCCTGCAACAAAATGTCGGAAACGATCGCGCCGAGCGATCCCATCCAGTTTTCGGCCGCGCGAGGCGTCGCATTCGATAGCGAGGGATCGCTGATCGAGAAGGTCGCGAGAGCGAGCGTCAACCAGACGCCGAGCGCGATCATGGCGGCGCCGCCCGAGCGGGCGATCGCCTGACGGCGCCAGACGCTGAGGCGTTCGGTGAAAGACGGCTTGCGGCGCGCGCGCGCGGTGCGTTTTGCCATTATTGCGTAACTGCCAAAGATGACTTCCGGATCGGCGACAGGCGCCGCTGGCGATCATGCCACGCGCGCCGAAGGAAAGGGTTAATGCGTGTTAACGATTTAACGGCCGCAGCGCTTATGTTTTCGAGAATTCCGGATACGCCTCGAGCCCCAGCTCCGTGAGGTCCAGTCCTTGCGCCTCCTCCTCGGCGCCGACCCGCAGGCCGATCGAAAAGCGCAAGGCGGTCCAGACGAGCGCGCTCGTCCCGAAGGCGAACGCGCCGACCATGACGACGCCGACGAGCTGACCCAATATCGAGGCTTCGGAGTTGGTCCAGACGACGACCAGCGTCCCCCAGATTCCGCACAATAGATGCGCGGACGCAGAGCCGACGACATCGTCAATCTTGAGCCGGTCGAGCAACGGAGAGCCAACAGTGACGATCACCCCGCCCATGGCGCCGATCAACACCGCCTGCCAGATCGCTGGCGACAACGGATCGGCTGATATTGAGACGAGGCCGCCGATCGCGCCGCTTAGCACGATGGTGAGATCGACCCGCTTGTAAATCATCGACGTCATGACGACCGCCGCGATGACGCCGCCGGACGCCGCCATATTGGTGTTGACGATGATCGTTGAGACAGCGATCGCGTCGCCGATGGCGCCGATGGCGAGTTGCGATCCGGCGTTAAAGCCGAACCATGCAAACCACAGGATAAAAACGCCGAGCGCGGCGAGCGGCAAATTCGACCCCGGCAGCGGGGTCATCCGCCGGCCCTGAAACTTGCCGCGACGGGGGCCCGCAATGAGGGCGCCGGCGAGCGCGGCCCAGCCGCCGACAGAATGGACAAGCGTCGATCCGGCGACGTCGA
>JBBTJH010000122.1:0-1693 GCA_038059555.1 Pseudomonadota bacterium
TGTATGATCGCGCACGTGCCTACCTCGGCCTGCCGGCGGCGCAGACGGCGCTTGGGCCCAATTTTACACCGCTGATGTTCGACGTGACCGACGACGCCGCGATCCGGCGCGGGGCGGCGAAAGTCGATGCCGCGCTTGGCGGCAAGACGCTGGACGCGCTCATCAACAATGCCGGCGTCGCGGTTGCTGGGCCTGTCGGCTATCTCGATCTCGACGATCTGAAACGCCAGATGGATATCAACGTCTATGGCCCAATCCGGGTGACGCAGGCGTTTTTACCGATGCTCGGCGCCGATCATTCGCATCAAGGCGCGCCGGGGCGCGTCGTCAATATGAGCTCCGTCGCGGGCAAGATGGCGTCGCCCTTCATGTCGCCCTACGCCATGTCAAAACACGCGCTCGAAGCGATGTCGGAAGCGCTGCGGCGCGAGGTCTGCCTCCACGGCATCGATGTCGTCATCATCGCTCCCGGCGCAATCAAAACGCCGATCTGGGCGAAGTCGGACGAGCTTGACGTCGAGCGCTATAAGAACACAGAATTTTACAGCTATCTCGTCGGCATGCGGGACACGATGAAATCGCTCGGCGAAGGCGGCCTTGACCCTGAGGACGTGGGCAAACTTGCGCTGCATATTCTAACGACGCCCAATCCGAAGACGCGTTATCCGATTTTGCGAAATCAATTCGTCATGTGGACGATCCCCAATCTGCTCCCTAAACGCGTCGTCGATCGATTGATCGCCAAGCGCTTCGGAATGAAGCCGCGCGGCGCATGAAGCTGACGTTCCAAGCGGTCATTTTCGATTTTGGCGGCGTATTTACGACCTCGCCGGTTGAGAATTTCGCGGTCTACGAAAAGAAGCACGCCTTGCCCGATCGCTTCATCGGCGGCGTCATCAAATCCCGCCTGCATGACGGCGCGTTCGCGCGGTTTGAACGAGGCGAGATCGGCATGGCGGAGTTCGACGGGCTTTTCGCCGAGGAAACGAGGACGGCCGGTCACGAAATTCGCGGCGCGGAATTCGTGCATCTCCTGGACGTCGCGTTGAAGCCCGAAATGGTCGCGGCGCTTTCAGCGGTCAAACGCGCCGGTTTTAAAACCGGATGCATCACCAATAATTTTCCGTCGCTGGAATCGGACGGCTCGCCGCGCCGGAAGGAGCGAGGCGCCAGTCTGCACTCGATCTTCGCCGATTTCGATCATATCATCGAATCGTCGAAGGTTGGCGTCAGGAAGCCGGAGCCTCGCATCTACGAAATGATGCTCGAAGCGCTCGCCCTCCCCGCTTCGGCGTGCATCTTCCTTGACGATCTCGGCGTCAATCTCAAACCCGCGCGCGAGATGGGAATGACGACGATCAAAGTCCCGTTCGGCGACGTGACGCCGGCGATTGACGAATTGGCGGGGCTGATCGGCGTGGCGCTGACTTAATCCTCCGCCGAATAGACCGTATCGCCGCCGACGATGGTGCGAACGACGTCGATTGCTCCAATCGTATTTTCGTCCGCAGTCGTGGGGTCGCCTGAAAGGATCACGATGTCTGCGAGTTTGCCGGCTTCGAGCGTGCCGACTTTATCGTCCATGAACCCCGCATAGGCGTTGGTTACTGTGTAGGCGGTTAGCGCTTCTTCGCCCGAGATCTTTTGTTCCGGCACCCAGCCGTTTGGGTTGAGGCCGTCGGTCGTGCGGCGG
>JBBTJH010000122.1:1703-3371 GCA_038059555.1 Pseudomonadota bacterium
TTCAAGGCCTACGTGCGGCGGAACATCGCCGCGTCGATCCCCATTAACGGATTGAGTGGGGCGACCGGCCAGTCCGAGCCGAAGGTCAAAATCGCGCCAGCGTCGAGGAGCGAGCGGAATGCGTAAGTCGTTTTGATGCGCTCAGGCCCAATGCGCTTTACCGCCCATCGGCCGTCATCCGCCGCATGATAAGGCTGCATCGAGGCGATGATGTCGCCTTCGCCGAATTTTGCGATCGCTCCTGGCAGCAGGTGCTGCGCGTGTTCGACGCGAAAGCGTTTGGCGTGAAGTTTTTTGCCGCCGATTTGCGTGAACGTCTCCAGCACAAAATCGTTAGCGCGCTCGCCGATCGCGTGAATGGTGACATGTAGCCCGGCGGCGTCGGCCGACCGCGCCATTTCGGCTAGCGCTTCCGGCGGCTGCATGGTGAGACCCGTCGTGTCGGCGTCGATATATTTTTCATAACGCCAGGCCGTCCGCGACCCGAGCGAGCCGTCGACATAGCCTTTCACCGCGCCCCAGCGCAGCGTGTCGTCGCCCCGGCCGTTGTCCTTGACGAACGCCGCCGCCTCTTCCCAGCTGGCGATCGGCGCAAAAACATAGACGCGCAGTTTCATCGCGCCATCGTCGTGCAGTTTCTTGAAAGCTTTTAGGTTTGCAAGCCCGCCCGCCGGCAGCGGCATGTCGTTCACCTGCGTCACGCCATGGGCGAATGCTTCGGACTGCCCGCGTTGGAACGCTTCGGCGCGCTGCTCGTCGCTTGGCGGCGGAATGACCGTCTCGACGATTTCCATCGCCTTGTCCTTCACCGTACCGGTGACGCGGCCCGTCTTGTCGCGGCCGATTTCGCCCCCCTCAGGCGTCGGCGTTTTGTCGTCAAGCCCGGAGAGTTTCAGCGCCAGCGAATTCGCCAGAGCCTGATGGCCGTCATAGCGCGTGACGTAGACGGGATTGTCGGGCGTTACCGCGTCGATCCAGCTGCGGTCCGGCAGATAGCCGCCCCATTTTTCTTCGTCCCAATTGCCGCCCAAAATCCATTCGCCTTTCGGACGAGATTTCGCGTAGTCAGCGATGCGGCGGACGAATTCTTCCTTGCTTGCCGCGTCGTTCAACTGAACGCTTGCAAGCGCGAACGACCCGTCGAAGAAATGCGTGTGATTGTCGATGAACCCCGGCGCGACGAACTTGCCGCCGAGATCGACGATTTCGGTCGCATCGCCGTGGAAAGCGTGCGCGCCGGCATCCTCGCCGACATAGATGATCTTGTCGCCCGCAATGGCGACGGCCTTAGCGCGCGGCGCGCCTTTAACCCCGGTCCAAACGTCGCCGTTCAGATAAATGACATCCGCCTCCTGCGGCGCCGAGGCCGGCGACGAGGCGCAAGAGCAAGCCAAAAGCGCCAATGCGCTGCTGAAAAGAATTCGCATAAACCCTCCGCTTATCGCGCGTCCGGCGGATAGACCGGCGCAAGGCGGCCCATCACTTGGGGCCCCAGCGCATCATAGAACCCGATCCCCGCCTCTCCGCAAGCAAATCGAAGCTGGTCGAGATCAGCCGCCGCATAAAGGCGGATTTGCAGCGGCGACATCCCCTCGGCCGCCGAAGCGGCGGCAAACGCCTTTTGCACGTCGTCGATACAGGTTTGATCGATAGGGAAATCATTCGCCG
>JBBTJH010000123.1:0-3911 GCA_038059555.1 Pseudomonadota bacterium
GGATCGGCGCGGTGCGCGTCGAACCCTGCTGAAATGACAATGAAATCCGGCGCGAAAGCGTCGAGCGCGGGGAGGAGGCGCTCGCCCCAGGCCTTTTTGAACTCCTCGCCGGAAGCGCCGGTCGAAAGGGGCGCGTTGACGATATTGTCAAAGGCCCCCCGATCCGAGGCGCGGCCCGTGCCTGGATATTGCGGCCATTCATGGCTCGACGCGTAGAAGGCAAACTCGTCGTGCCAAAACGCTTCCTCGGTCCCGTTGCCGTGATGGACGTCGAAATCGACGACGGCGACGCGTTTGGCGCTGTGCGCCGCGCGCGCGTGCAGCGCGGTGATCGCTGCTGAGTTGAAGAGGCAAAATCCCATGGCGCGCGCAGGCGGCGCATGATGGCCGGGCGGGCGGGAGAGGACGAACGCGTTCTTGGCCTCGCCGGCGCAGATCGCGTCGACTGCTGCAACGCCGCCGCCGGCCGCCCGGAGCGCTGCGTCAAGCGAGTGCGGCCCCATCGTCGTATCAGGATCGAGGCGGATCATGCCGCCCTCGGGGGCGGCCGCGAAAATCGCATCGACATAGGCGGCCTGATGAATATGGAGCAGAGCTTCCTTATCGGCGCGCGGCGCCGCTCGCCTCACGAGCGCGCCGAACGCCTCGCCCGCAAGCGCCGCCGACGCCGCGACATAGCGATCGGCGCGTTCTGGATGGCCAGCCGGCGTTTCGTGTTCGCCAAAGGCGGCATGTTCAAAAAGCAGCGTTGTCATGGTCCGATCTGCGCAATTCTATTCATCTGATGACGGCCGTTTGCATATGGCTGCAGGATGGCTGGTGAAACAATGCCGGAGCAAGTCGATCGCCGAAAAAAAATCTGCGCGTTTCATCTCCTCGCGCGCCAGGTCACGACGCCGTCGATTTTTTTGTGAATTTGAAGCAGCACGCATTGTCGCCTTTGGCCATGCAGGAGAGATGCTCGACTTTCGCGCCGGAGGCTTCACGGAGCAGCGCGAGATCAAGCGCGCAAATTTCCGGGTGCGCCTGCGCCAGCGCGTGATAGATGCAATTATGGGCGCTGATAACTTGTTCTTGCGCGTCAGTTTTAAGCGTCGCGTCAAACCCTAATTCTTCGAGCAGGTCGGTCAACGGCGGCAAAATCTCCGCCAGCTTGCGCGCTTTGGTGTTGCCGGACAATTCAGCGCCGAGATCCTTCCCGATTTTTTCGAGAGCGCGGCGCGTTCCGTCCGGCCCGATCGCGTCGATCAAAGTCTCCAGCATCTTGACCGACATCAGATCGTATTTCTTGGGAAAAAATTCAACGCCGTGCGCGCTGAGCGCGAAGACCCGGCTTGGCCTGCCGCCGGTTGCGATGACGTCTTTGCGCACGACATAGCCGTCCCGCTCGAGCGCGGTGAGGTGTTGATTGACGGCTGTCCTTGAAATGCCAAGACCCGCGATCACCCCGTCGACCGTCAAGCCGGCCTTGTTCCGAAGGAGCAGCCGCAACAGCGCCGTTTGCGTCGCGCCAAGGCCGCCGAGGGTTTCCGGATGCGCCATTCTCATCACCTTTCTGAGATCGCAGCTTAAAGGGCTTCCCTAAGTCTTGCCATATACATCGTATATGACATATTAATATGTCATAACTTGGAGAGCCCTCTCCGATCGATCCGAGCGCCGGACTTATCCCCCTACGCGCTCTGGCCGCTCGGGGAGGGGCGTTACCCCTCAATTCTCACATAAAAGGAAATCCCATGCCCAAACGATCAATGATCAAAGCCGCCCTGCTCTCAGCGACGCTCTTCGCCTCCGCGCCGGCGTTCGCCGCCGATGCCGGGCTCAACGATTTGCAAATCGCGGATATCGCCTACACGGCCGGCGAGATTGATATCGGCTACGCGAAAATTGCGGTTGCGACGACGCATGACAAGGACGTGAAAGCGTTCGCGGAGACGATGCTGCGCGACCACCAGACGGTGAACGATGCGGCGAGCGCGCTCCTCGCAAAGCTGAAGGCCGCGCCGGAAGACAATGCGACCAGCCAGACGCTTGAGAAAAACGCCGCTGAAAAGCGCGCGCAGCTCTCTGCCTTGAAAGGCGCCGCCTTCGACAAGGCCTACGTTCAAAACGAGGTTTCCTACCACCAATTCGTCAATGCGACGCTTCAGGACACCTTGATCCCGGCGACGCAAAACGCGGAGCTTAAATCCCTGTTGACGAGCGCGCTCGGCACATTTCGCGAGCATGAGCTGCACGCCGAAAATCTCGCGCGGAAATTAGATTAGGCCGGCGGTCACGGACAAAGGAGCCTCGTATGAACATTCACTCGATTGCGGCCGCCCTCTTATTGCTTGCGGCCTCTTGCGCGCCAACGCCCGGAGCGGCCGAGACGCATGTTGTCGAAATATCGAACATGGCTTTCTCGCCCAGCGAGCTTCATGTCGCTGTCGGCGACACGGTCACCTGGATAAACCGCGATCTCGTCCCGCATACCGCGACCGCCGATGACGGCGCCTTCGATTCGGGGTCATTGAAAACCGGCGACAGCTGGTCTTACGTCGTCAAGGACGCTGGCGAGACGGCGTATTCGTGCTCGTTTCACCCCGCCATGACCGGACACATCATCGCCCGATAACCCCCGGTTGGACGATGGCCCCTTCGCGCCTCCCTTGCAGAAAAGGCGCGAAGGGGCTTTAACTTTTCGGTGCGCCAGTAAAGCGGGTGCCAAGGAAAAGGAGACCCTCGTGCCGCAATTCGACATGATGATTGTTGACGCCGAAGACGTCGCGGGAATGAAGGTCGAGACGCATGTTGCGGGTAAGCCGCTGAAAGAAGGCGGCGGCGACGAGACCTATCGCTGCGGCATCTGCAAGACGAAGCTGATGGTCAGCGTCTCGCACCACGACGCGCATGGCGCGATCATCAAATGCGGCAAATGCGGGCGCATCAATATCGACCCGCCGCACGATCATCACCATTAGGCGGAGAGGGAGCGATGCTATTCAGCCGCAATCAATCGTGGCCGAATGCTCGTCGGTTCGCCCGACTTCGAATTGTATGAATATGTCGCCCAAGTTGGGCAATATTCTGCGTTTGCTTGATCGCCCCAATAAGTCCAATTGGGCCTCTCCCCCCGAGCAAATAATTCAATAAAAGGACCAGGACTACAAGATTCAATCAGTTCATATTGCTCGTCGGGTTTTCGTGAATGCTCGCGCTTTCGCGATGCCATTAGATTTACCTGCCGGCGTCCCGGCGCAAGTGTTCGCGCATTTTTGCCGCGCACCCCAAAAAGCAAAATTTCGGTTACATTCCGAAAATAGAAACCAACACCCCGACCGTCAGAGCCACCGTCTTTCCGCACCTTGTGCCAGATAATATTGCTCTTGTAGGAAAATCCCCAAGCAGACATAACTTTGAGCCCTTCCGGCAACAGTGCATTCGGCACCCAAAGATAAAGGTGTGCGGTCGTGGCGGATAATCCTGCCACGGGAAGTTCGGCTATCTCATCCGTCGTCAAAGTGCTGTATCGTGCCAGTCTCTTGTGCTCTGGCGCCATCTTGCCTGTCCGGTTTAAAAACCGCCACGGCGGGTCCGCCAGAACGGTCTTAAATTTCTTGCGGCCCACTGCTTGTCCTAAATCTTCCGCTGCAGACATATTAGGATCGATCATCGACATAAGCCTCTAATTTGATGCTGAACACCAACACTGGACATCCGCCAGCGCCGCCTCCTCGAATTTTCGGTAATAATTTTTCCGCGTGGGTGGTCGAGGAGCCATACGTTCCTTTGTTTCGTTCAAGCAGTTTTGCGTTTTGCAGTTGCCATTGCTGAAGCTCAGTCGATCGCGTCACAATTACGCCAAGATCAATCACACGCAAGTCATAAAGCAAACGGAAATTGTTGAGATCGCGATCATAAAATGGATC
>JBBTJH010000124.1:0-6175 GCA_038059555.1 Pseudomonadota bacterium
TCCCGCGCGTTAACGCCTTATTCGTACAAATGGAGGAAATTCATTCAGAACTTGCACAGACGCCTCGGGGGCGGCGTCTTGCAGATAGGGGAATAGTCGGATGGCGAAACTCGCTCGCGTCCTCATCATCGACGACGATCCGATCATGCGCGAGCTTGCGACCGCAAAACTCGCAGAAGCCGGATACCAGACCGTCAGCGCCTCGCATGGCGCAGAGGGCCTGTCGCGCCTCCAAGGCGTCGATCTGGTGATTTCCGATATCGATATGCCCGGCATGAGCGGGTTTGACGTCGTAAAATCCATCCGCGACGACAAGGAAACGGCGGAAATTCCCGTCATCGTCATCACCGGCAGCGAGCGTCCGGACGCCGTCGAACAGGCTTTTGCGGCGGGGGCGACCTCGTTTCTCGCCAAGCCGATCAACTGGACGCTGTTCACGCAGGCCGTGCGTTTCGTGCTGAAAGCCAGCACAAATCAAAGAGAATTGCGGTCCGCGCGCGACGCAGCTGAAGCGGGATCGAGATTTAAAGACAGCCTTTTGTCGGTGATGAGCCACGAGCTTAGAACGCCGCTGAACGCCATTATCGGCTTTGGACAAATTCTCGCCGAGCAGTTCGACCGCGAGAACGATCATCTGCACAAAGAATATGCCGACTACATCATCGACGGCGGAAAAAGACTGCTGAGTTCCGTTTCGGACATGCTGCTCGCCTCAGATGCGCGGTCCGGCCCGATCGCGCTCAACGACGTCGATTCAAGCCTTGACGATCTGATCGACAGCGCTCTCGCGCCGCTCGAAAAGGGATTGGCCGCTTCGCAAATCACGGTGAAACGCGCGATCAAGGACGGCTCGATCGAGATCTGCTGCGACCGCACGCTGGTCATGCGCTCGATTGGCAAGCTGATCGAGAACGCGGCGAAATTTTCTCCTCCGGGCGTCACGATCACCCTCGGGGCGGCGATCACCAAAACGGGCGGCCTCGCCATTCTGGTGAGGGATAACGGCCCCGGCATCGAACCCGAAAAACTTGAAGCGGTGAAAATGCCGTTCGGCCAGTCCGACATGTCGCTCCGGCGCTCGAAAGAGGGTCTGGGGCTCGGCCTGCCGCTCGTTAATGCGGTGATGAAAGCCCATGGCGGCGAATTGCGCCTCGTCTCGGCGCCCGGCGAGGGAACCAGCGCCTTCATCGTCTTGCCGGCGAGCCGCGTCCATTCCCTGGCCGCCAAAGCCTCCATCACGGCGTCTTGACCCCAATTCTGCAGGCTTTAAGAGGGTCGCCCGGCCAGCCGGCAGAGGCTGAAAAGGGCGCGTAGCTCAGCGGTAGAGCACTACGTTCACACCGTAGGGGTCACAGGTTCGAACCCTGTCGCGCCCACCAGCCTTCGCTCGCGAAGCGCAGGCCGCCGCGGCGCCCGAAGGGCGAAGACGGGCCCTCACTGCCCGCGAGCTTCAGCCCGGCAAGCCCTTGCTTTATTTAATGTTGCAATGCAGCAAATCCATAATTTGAAAAACCCGGCGCGGGTAAACTGCTTGTTGTAAAATTGGCACGGTCTGCATGCCGCAGAGAAAACACTGCCGACGTTTACTTTACGCAGACCAATTGGCGCGCAAATACTGACCCACACGCGAGCGCCCGGTTAATACCGGCGACCGTCAATCTGCCCCGTCAGGGAGGGGCGCAAGAAGGGGTTATCCATGAAAGTCTCCAAGGGTCTCGTTAAGATTACGGGACGTCTTCTGTGCGGCGCGGCCGCCGGCGCGATCGCGTCGACCGCCGCCTTCGCGCAGGACGATGAAATCATCGTCACCGCCTCGAAGCGCGAACAAACGCTGCAGGAAGTGCCGATCGCGGTGTCGGTCATCGACGACCGCTCGATCGAACAGTCGAACGTGCAAGATCTCTTCGATCTGCAGACGATGGTGCCGTCCTTGCGCATCAGCCAGCTGCAGAACTCGTCGCAATCGAACTTCATCATCCGCGGCTTCGGCAACGGCGCCAACAACCCCGGCATCGAAAGCTCGGTCGGCGTGTTCATCGACGGCGTCTATCGCTCGCGCTCGGCGGCGGCGATCGCCGACCTTCCGGTGCTGGAGCGCGTCGAGATTTTGCGCGGCCCGCAATCGACCCTCTTTGGCAAGAACGTGTCGGCCGGCGCCATCTCGATCACGACGAAGAAGCCGGAATTTGAATGGGGCGGCAATGTCGAGGCGAGCTACGGCCGCTTTGAAGAAGTCATCTTCAAGGGTTCGCTCACCGGCCCGATCTCCGACAAGATGGCGTTCCGCATTTCGGGCAGCACCAACAATCGCGAAGGATTTTACACGAACGTCGTTGACGGCTCGAAGCTCAATGAACGCGATCGCTGGTCGATCCGCGCCGATTTGCTGTTTGAACCGACCGACAATCTGAGCTTCCGCGTCATCGGCGATTACAACAAGATCGACGAAGTCTGCTGCGGCGCCATTCAGCTGATCAACGGGCCGGCGACGACGTTCGCCATCGGCGGGCCGAACCCGCCCTTCCTCGGCAAGATCATCGACAGCGACGCCGACCGCGCTTATCAGGTCGCGTTTGACGAAAGGGTCTCGAACCAGCTGACCGGCAAAGGCGTTTCCGGCCAGATGGACTGGGATTGGGGCGGCGCGGCGCTGACCTCGATCACCGCCTATCGCGAGCAAAGCGACACCTCGCAAACCGACGCCGACTTCAGCGCGGCGGCGATCATCACCAACCCGCAAGCGCGCTCGTTCGAGACGTTCACCCAGGAAATTCGCCTGGCCTCGACCGGCGACAATACGCTCGACTGGCTGATCGGCGGCTTCTACTTCAATGAAGACGTCACCTCGTCGCGCGACGTCATTTTCGGCCCGGATGCGCGCGGGTACACGGACGGCCTGACGGCTTTACTCGGCTCGCCGGGCGCTCTCGGCGCGACGGAGGCGGCTCTTGGACTTCCTGCGGGCTCGTTCTTCGCCAACGGGACCGGCGTTTTCGGCGACTATACGCTCGACAACGAGTCCTATTCGATCTTCGGACAGCTCGATCTGCACCTGACCGAGCGTCTGACGCTCTCGGGCGGCGTCGCTTATCTTGACGACTCCAAGAAAGTCGTCGCCAACAGCGTGCTGACCGACGTTCTCTCGAACCTCAACCTCGTCCAGATCGGCTTCGGCGGCGCGTTCCAGGCGCTCACCGGCGGTCAGGCGCCGACGCCCGCGAACTTCGCCCTCTTCCCGGTTCAGTTCGCACAGGCGCAAGCGATTTCGACGACGCCATGCTCCGCGTCAAACCCGCCGCCCGCCTGTAACCAGCTGCTCGGCTTAACGCCGCTGCAGTTCTTCGATCCGCAGGTCAATTATCCGAACGCCAACGAAAGCGGCGTCTTCAAGGGCGACAAAGTCACCTACACGCTCCGGGCGGCCTATGACGTCTCCGACTGGCTGAACGCTTACTTCACCTATTCGAAGGGCTGGAAAGCTTCGGCGGTTAACCTCTCTTCCGACAGCTCACCTCCCGATATCAACGGCTTTGGCCGCGCGGCGGGCCCGGAAGACGTGACGCTGTACGAAGTCGGCTTCAAAGGGAAATTCGATCAGGGCTACATCAACATCGCCCTCTTCGATCAGACCATCAAAGGCTTCCAGTCGAACATCTTCAACGGCACCGGCTTCGTTCTCGCCAATGCCGGCGAACAGTCGGTTCGCGGCTTTGAAGTTGAATCGCTGTGGCAGCCGGCCGAGCCGCTGGTCGCAACTTTCGGCGTCACCTATCTCGACCCGGAATATGATTCGTTCCCGAACGCGCCTTGCGCGTCGTTCGTCGGCGCCGCGCCCGCGGCGTGCCAGGTTCCGGGCGCGACGACCTTCGACGCGTCGGGCATTCGTCCGGCCGGCATCTCGAAATGGTCGATCGCGACGTCGCTGACCTACACCCAGCCGCTGACCGAAACCCTTGAGATGTATCTGCGCGGCGAATTCGACTGGCAGTCGAACGTTCAGGCGATCGAAAACGTTCCGAAAGCCGTCGCGTCGCGTGAAGTCAAAAACCTCAACCTCTCCCTCGGCTTCAACTGGGAGAACGGGTTTGAAGTCCAGGCATGGATGCGCAACGCTCTGGGCGACAAATACATCATTCAGGCGTTCCCGTCGGTCGCGCAGACCGGCTCGTTCTCGGGCTACCTCAACGAGCCGCGCACCTACGGCGTCACCCTCCGCAAGAAGTTCTAAGCGGACTGACTTTCTCTGACGGAAAAGGCGGCCTTCGGGCCGCCTTTTTTGTTTCCCGGGCGGATGGGGAAGGGTTGCAAGTAACCCTTCCGTCGCTTCACAAAGAAGAGCTCTCTTCCTCCCTCCCTTGAAAAGGGAGGGCTTTCGCGCACGGCTTCGCGGAAGCGAAGACGTTCTGGCGCGAAAGGGAGGGTTAGCGCTGCCGGAAACGAAGAAGAAACCCTCCCGTCGCTTCGCTCCGACCTCCCTTTTCAAGGGAGGTAAAGAAAGAAGCGCCCTTTCTCCCTCCCTTGAAAAGGGAGGGATCGGGCGGCGCCCCCCCGCCCCCATCGTCCGGCAACGGATGGTTAGCGCCGATTAACGATGTCCCATCACGAAAGGTTAAGCCGTTTCGTTCAAATTGCGCCTAACCGGGAAAATCCTGAAGGCGCCGATCTTGCTTCGATTTTACCCCGGAAGGTTGCGCCGGAACCATCCGGCGGGAGTTGAACGGGAATGAACAGGTTTCAAAAAAGGCGCGCGCGCCGCTTCCTCACCTGCCGCAGCGGATCGTCAGCGGTTGAATTCGCGCTTGTCGCGCCGCTGTTTTTCGCGCTGACATTTTCTATTCTGGAAGCTGGCTATTTCTTCTTTATCGAATCGGCGGTCGAGGCGGCGAACGCCAAGGCCGCGCGCCTCATTCGCACCGGACAAGCGCAGACCAGCGCGATCTCTCGCGACGCGTTCTTCGATGAAATCTGCGATGTCGTGAAGCTCTTCGGCGATTGCAATCAGCGCCTGACCGTCGATGTCGCCCGCTTTTCAACCTTCGCCGAGCTAGCCGCCGACGTCGCGGCGCCAGTTTGCCGAGACGCCGATCCCGATGCAGTTGACGCCGTTCCCTATCAGGCGGGCGGGGCGCGCGACATCGTGCGCGTGCGCGTTTGCTACCTGCACAAGGGCTTTAATCCGGGGCTTGGCCTCAATCTCGAAAAAGCCTCTGGCGGCGCCGTCAAAATGTTCTCGACGACGATCTTCAGGAATGAGCCTTATGACTCGTGAGGAGCGCAGGGTGATAGCGTCAAGCGGCAACCGGCAATCAGGTGAAGCCATGTCATCCCGGAAATCGAGCAGCGATGATCCGGGACCCCGTGAAGCTGAAGCGCTCAATTCGCGCGGGATCCCGGCTCCCCGCGCTGCTGCGCATCGCGCGGGCCGGGATGACACATCAATTAAATCCATTCCCGCATTCCTGCGTTCCCGCTCAGGTCTTGCCGCGATCGAGTTCGCGTTTATTGCGCCGGTGATGATCTTGCTCTTTTTTGGCGTTGTCGAAGGATCGTCCGCTTATTCGACCAACCGCAAAGTTTTGATGTCGGCGAACACGCTCGCCGATCTCGTCGCGCAGGAAACCTCGATCACCAAAGACAGTCTCGACGATCTTTTTGTCGGCATGGAAGACATCATCGACCAGCGCGACATCGACGTGACGTTCCGCGTCGTCAGCGTCTATCTAGATACGGCTACGGGCGACGTGAAAGTTCACTGGAGCCGCGATTCGAACGACGCCGTTCCCTATGCTGCGGGTTCGGTCTTTCCGGGCGATATCGACGCCGCTTTGCTCAATGACGCGTCGTCGCTGATCCTCGCCGAGACGGAATATGATTACGTCTCGCCGATCTCGCAGAAGGTCATCGGCGCCATCACCATGAAAAAGACCGCAACGCGCTGGCCGCGCCTGTCGTCGAAAGTGCAGTTCTGCATAACCGTTGGATCGTGCACGACTTAGGGTTTTGGGGCTCTCTCGCGAGTAAGGCGCTCTTTCTTTACCTCCCTTGAAAAGGGAGGCCTGCGCGAAGCGACGGGAGGGTATCTTCTCTCTCCGCACCATCTCGAACCCTCCCTTTCGCGCCAGAACGCCTTCGCTTCGCGAAGCCGTGCGCGAAAGCCCTCCCTTTTCAAGGGAGG
>JBBTJH010000125.1:0-720 GCA_038059555.1 Pseudomonadota bacterium
AAGCCGAAGAAGAGTTGTCGCTGATGAAAACCAGCGAGGAAACCTTGCGCGCGGCGGAGGCCGAGTTGAGCGCGATAGATGCCGCCCACCGCGCGTTTATCAGCGCCGCCGACGCGGCGAAGCTGCGCTTGTCGCCAGCGCTCAGCCTTTATGATGCGGAAGTGACGGCGCTCCGCCGCAATGCGACGAGCCGCCTCTTCGCCGACTCGCGCGCCGGCGAACGCGCTTCGGCGATTGCAGCGTCAACCGAAGCGCAAGACGGCCTCACCGCCGCGACAGCGGCCGCGAACCGGTATCTCGAGGCGCTGAATTGAGCAGCAGCATGAGCGACTTTTCAGTCGGGCCACTTCGCGGCGCATGATTTGTTTCGCAAGTCTGGTACTTGCTGAAAGCAAGCAAGAAACCCTCCCGTCGCTTCGCTCCGACCTCCCTTTTCAAGGGAGGTAGAAGAAAGAAGCGCTCTTCCTCCCTCCCTTGAAAAGGGAGGGCTTTCGCGCACGGCTTCGCGCAGCGAAGTCGTTCTTGCGCGAAAGGGAGGGTTCAGCGCTGTTGGAAAAAGAGAAGAAACCCTCCCGTCGCTTCGCGCAGGCCTCCCCCTCATCCTGAGGAGCTTCGCGAAGCGAAGCGTCTCGAAGGATCAAGGGAGGTAGAAGAAAGCATCGTCTCAACGGATTCGTTTTTCCTGCAACTTTCCGGGTCATCACACGGTCCGTTCGTAGG
>JBBTJH010000125.1:730-9306 GCA_038059555.1 Pseudomonadota bacterium
CTCTGACAGAAAAGAAGAAGAAACCCTTCCAGCGCTTCGCGACGGCCTCCCTTTTCAAGGGAGGAAGTAGAAAGGCTCGCAGCGCTAACGAAGATCGCCGACCTTCAGCATCGACAAGCGGTCGCCGCCGAATGTCGCTACGCGGCAGAAGACGCCTTTCGACGCCAGCTTGTCGCAAAGGTCCTTGGCTTTTTCCCGCGATGAAAAACCGCCGCCGACGAGGCGCAGATATTCGCCCTTGCCTTCGAGCGTGACTTTTTCAATGCGCGGCTCCAGCAAGCCCAGTTCATCCGGGTTTTCACGCTGAAGTTTTTTCCAACCGGCGCTCGCGTCATCGGGGTGCTTGTAGGAAGCAAGATGCACGCCCCACAAAACGCTGGTCAGTTTGATTTCGGGGCTCGCCGCTTCGTTTTCGAAAATCTGTTCGCTCGACGCAAAACTCGGCTGCACGAGGCGCGGCGCATCATCGACCGGCGCAGCAGCACCGGGAAGCGCGCCGGCAGCGTTCGCGGCGGCGACGACAGGGGCCGGCGGCGCAGTCGAGGGACGCTTTTCTGCAGCAGATGCGCCGCTTGGTTCGGGCCCTTCTTTTAGCGCCGCTTCGCCGGCAGGCGGCGGGGTCGGCTCAAGTGCGGCGAGCCTTGCCGCCTTCTTCTCGAGATCTGCGACTTTCGCCTCGAGCGCGGTATTTGCTTCAACGAGCCGGGCGACTTCGGTTTTAAGTTCGGTCGAGCGGGCCTGCGCCACGCGCAATTCTTCGCCCTGGAGCGCCAGAATATCGGGGTCGGGCTTTCCGGACAGCGCGGCGCAGCCCTGCGCGAGCAGGAGTATCGCGGCAACCGCGCTCCGCGTCAGACCCTTGAGAGGCGCAGCCTTGAAAGCGCCTACAGCTTGTCGCATTAGCCTCTCCGACCCCCGGTTCACTCCGCCGAGTTAAGGACCTATAGCATGCCCGCAGCCGCCGTCGATTCGCAAATAGGCGTCGTAAGGACGCTGAAGGCCTTGCGTGCGCGGATTGACGCATGGCGGAGCGCCGGACACTCGGTGGGATTTGTCCCAACGATGGGCGCCCTGCACGAGGGGCACCTGTCGCTGGTCCGCCGGGCGAACGGCCTCGCCGCCAAGACGGTCGCCAGCATCTTCGTCAATCCGGCCCAGTTCGCCCCGCATGAGGATTTCGGCGCCTATCCGCGGCAGGAAGCGCAAGATCTCGACCTGCTGCAAAAGGCCGGGTGTCATCTCGCCTATATTCCAGCTCGTGAGGAAATGTATCCGGAGGGATTTCAAACGGCGATTTCGGTAGCCGATATCTCGCAAGGGCTGTGCGGCGCGTCGCGCCCGCATTTTTTCGGCGGAGTTTCAACCGTCGTCTGCAAGCTGCTCAATCAGGTGCGGCCCGACATCGCAGTCTTCGGCGAGAAAGATTTCCAGCAGCTTCTGGTGATCCGCCGCATGGTGAGGGATCTCAACATGCAGGTCGATATTATCGGCGGGCCGATCGTGCGCGAAAGCGACGGCCTCGCGATGTCGTCGCGCAACGCGTATCTCAGCCCGGAAGAGCGCAGGGTCGCTGGAAAATTGAACGCGATCATCAAAGGGATGGCGGAGCGGCTTGTCTCCGGCGCCAGCGTCGAGAGCGAATTGGCGCGAGGGCGGCAAGATATTCAGGACGCCGGGTTCAGCCGCATTGATTATCTCGAAGTGAGAAGCGCCGATCTCCTGGCGCCGCAAGGGCCGGGCGCGATCGAGCGATCGTCGCGCGTTTTCGCCGCCGTCATTCTCGGCAAGACGCGATTGATCGACAACTGGCCGGCCGAGATCAGCGCGCCTTGAAGACGCAAGCGCCTCCGTCGGAAGCCTTTTCGAGGAGACCGATCGAGCCTGTGCGCGCCGTGCCGCCGGCGGAGCCGACCGAAACGTAAGCGAGGATTTCGCCAAGGCCGTCGCCGTTGAAGTCGGCGTGGGCGATTTCATAGATCATCGTTTCGCCCTGCCCGATTTCGACTTTCCAGACGCGGTCTTCCATCTCGCTGACGTCAACGGCGGCCGCGGGCTCCGCTTCGCCAAAGCCGGTCGCTTCCGCCATCGCCATCGACCGGATGTCTTCAAGGCTCGCTTTGCCGCCGGTGAAATGCGTCTCTTGCGCCGGTTTTGCCTTCACCAGAAACGCCAGCGCGCCGCAGGCGCGGTCGAAATATTCTTCGCGCCGCATGTCGGCGCCGGAGAGCGCGTACCAGCCCTTTTCGGAGAGAGCGTCAAATTCCGCGCAGGTTCGAACCGACGCGTCATCGCCGCCAGTCACGGGCGCTGCGAGATTGACGCTGATCGCGTCGCCGCCGCCGTCAATCACCGCGCGATCCCTAAGGGCTTCATATTGCGCGGCGCTAAGACAGCCGGGCGCCATGCTTTCGACGAGGCGGACATTGCTCTCTATGCAGACAGTTTCAGGCGCCGCCCGCATCGCCGCCGATAGTGCGGGCGCAGGCTTTTCGCCGCCCCTCACATAAACGCCGGTCGTCACCGCAGCGGCCAGCGCGCCAACGGCGCCCAGCCCCATGAACAAGCCCCTCGCCATAATCGATCCTTCCGGAGACGCCCCAATCCCTCGAGCTTTTAGAAGTTTCTATTCGGCGGCGCGAAGGCGCGCGAATTCCTGGGCGCGCTGGCGTTTCAGATCGTGCCGCGCCACGCGCTTTACGAGGATATAGAGGATGAAATAGCTGATCGCCGCGCCGATCGCCGCCAGCCACATCGGCAGGCTTTCGAAAATCTCGACAAAGCGTTCATAGCCAAGGCCGATCGACTCGGCAAAGCGCGGAAATTCCTGACCAACCAGCAAAACGCCGCCAAGGCCCGTCATCGCCATCGCCAGAAGCCCGGCGAGAATGGCGCCGATGGTGATCCCCATGTCGGCGTGTTCTTCCGCCTTGGTGATGATCATTTTCGTCGGATCGACCGAAAGCGCCTGCGTCGCCGCAAAGAGCGCGCGCGAGCGGGCGGAGCGTTCTTCATTCGACAAGATCAGCGCCTTGCCGTTCGCCTTGCGATCGAAATCGACAACCGGCGAGGCTTTAAGTTCGCGGTCCGATTTGAAATCCAGCTCGCATTCCGGCGCGGGGCGAACATCCGCCGTCGGAACAACGAGCGAGGCGTCCGTCGGCATCAGAAACAAGGATTTTTCGGCGGCGCGGCGGCGAACGAGGCCATCGAGCGCCACGAGTTCGCCGTTGACCCGCGCCTTCGTCCACATTTCGAACGCGCGCGCCGCGGCGAGTTTGTCGCCTTCGTTAAGCTTGCGCAGGACCGTCGAGCGCTTCCAGTTTTCTTCGCCGATATTAAAGACCAGCGAGACGACGGCGTCGTGTTCGTTCTGGTTCAGCGGCGCGCGGACGGTGTCGGCGATGAGCTTTTCAATCGGCTGCACATCGGTGCGCAGCAACCGTTCAGCGTCACCTTCGGTGACGCTCATGCCGTGCCGGGCTGTCGAAGTGTGTCCGTACCCGACGGTCCATTCCTCGCCCGGCGAGTAATGGGCCGACATACGAAGGCCTTCATAGCCCTTGATCAGGTTAAGTCCGGTCGCTCCCGTCCTCATTTCTGACCCGCCATCCCCTCATCACGCGACCAAAACGGCCGAACAACCAACCGCCGCCAAGGCTCCCCCCATGGAGCCTAGTTAACGATTCCTAGCATGGGCGGGCCCTGCTGGGTAGGAGCTGAGCCCGTTCGCCATGGTCTCCGCCGTCCATTGTGACGGATTCGCCTCATCTGGCCTAACGCCCGCTTTCGCGGCAGGATGCCGGCAAGGGGGGCCCTGAGGCCCCTAGGGTCTCAGACCGGCGATGCCGGGTTCCAACTTGGCACGTTCCTTGGAAGTCACTCGCCCGAGGGAGCCGGCGCCCGGCCGGGATTCCCGAAAAGGCATGTTTCGAGGCTGAAAAGCCTTGCAAAGCCGTCAGTTAACCCGGGCAGAGTGTGGTGGGTCCCATGATGGGCAATGGCATAGCCAATATTATCGCGGCGGCGATCCTCGCCTTCGCTATCGTCTGGACCGGCGGGTTAGGCGGCAAAAAACAGCTCGACGAGAAAGAACTCGCCGAGATTTACGCCAGAGCCGTCGGCGACATTCGCAATGATATCGTCATCAATTGCGGCTGCTGCGGCGACGAAGGCGCTCGAAAGGCCGACGCCCCTTTTTAGGGTCCCGCCCCGTTCCCAAGCGGCTTGCCGGTTATAATCCGGCGCCAAGGGAGCCAGGGCGGGTTCCGGAAACCGAACCGCAGACGCCGTCTGAGCCGACACCCGTTTATCCGCCAGCGGTCACCGAATGGCTGCCGCCGTTCATCCCGCCGTTCGACGTGCCCGGCATTGTCGTGCCGCCGGTTCTCCCGCCGACGCCGCCCTGCGATCCGAAGAAGGATCCCGAATGCCCGCCGCCTCCGCCGCCTGACGACGTTCCAGAACCTGCGACGTGGATCGTCTTCCTTGTCGGCATCATCGGCGTCTGGCTGACCTTCGGCCGAGGGCCCAAAGCGCGGATCGAGTGAGCCTTTCAGAAGTGATTTAATGAGCGCGCCCTTCGGGGCGCGCTTTTTTTTGGCCCGGCCAATCTTGAAAAAAGGGGCGCCTTTCGCCGCTCGCTGCGCTCCCAAATTTCGGCATTCCTCAAGACGCGCAGCCCTAAAGGGGCGCCTTTCGTCAGCTCAAAAGCGCCGCCTTTTTTTCCGGTCGCAGGGATGAGGCGCGCGAGCTGCGCGTTATAAAAATTCTCACAGAGCAGCGCTGAAACGCCGCCAAGTTCAAATGCCAAATTGTCAAAGAGCCGCGAAAGACGCGTACGCCTTCCACCAAATTCAAAGAAGCCTCAGGCCAAAGGCATGGGCGGATCAAGTCCCTATTTAATTGTATTTACAAAGATGATTTCGCCCGGAAGGGGAAATTTGAGTGGGGGGTGAAGGGCCTGATTAGCCTGAATGTTCGCTGTCACTCCGGGGCGCCGCGTCAGCGGCGAACCCGGAGTCCACACGAGCTCACGGGCGAAAGATGGATTCCGGGTTCGCGAGCAAAGCTCGCGCCCCGGATTGACGACTGAGATTTTATGCGACGAATTTTGCGCAAGGATTCAGCGCGATACGATCGGGATTAGCTCCGCGCTTCCCTACAGCAGAACCAGCGCCGCGAGCCCTAAAAATACGAAGAATCCGACGACATCCGTCACCGTTGTCACGAACACGGCCGACGCGACCGCAGGGTCCGCGCCGGCGCGTTGCAGGCCGAGCGGGATCAAGATGCCGGCGAGACCCGCTGCGACGAGATTGATGATCATCGCAGCGCCGATGACGACGCCGAGGAGCGCCGACTGCGCCGCATCATGGTGCATGCCGTAATTCCAAAGGCCCGCCAGCACGCCCATGATGACCGCGAACATCATGCCGTTGACGCCGCCGACGATCGCTTCGCGCCAGATGATGCGCGCCGCATTCGACGCCGTCAGATCGCGCATCGCGAGACTTCGGACCGCAACGGTCAGCGTCTGCGTCCCCGCATTGCCGCCCATCGACGCGACAATCGGCATCAAGACCGCGAGCGCGACGATCTTTTCAATCGCGGCGCCGAACGACGCGATGACCATCGAGGCGAGAATCGCGGTGCCGAGATTGACGGCGAGCCAGGAAAATCTCGACCGCACGGTTTCAATGACGCTGTCGGTGATGCCGGCATCCGACTCGACGCCGCCGAGAGCCAGCATGTCTTCCTGGCTTTCAGCGTGCACAATCTCGACGACGTCATCGACGGTGATCATGCCAACGAGCCGGTCGGCCTCATCGACGACCGGCGCCGAGATCAGATTATATTGCTCGAATTTATACGCGACGTCTTCCTGGTCCATCGTCACCGGAATGGGCCAGATATCGTCGTTCATGATGGTGTCGATGCGGACGTCGCGCTGCGTCTTCAAGAGCGTCGCTAGCGGCACGGCGCCGATCGGCTTGTTCGCGGGATCGACGACGAACACTTCATAAAACCGGTCGGGGAGTTCTTCCTTGCCGCGCAGGCGATCGATGATCTGTCCGACCGTCCAGAAAGCGGGCGCTGCGAAGACTTCCCGCTGCATCAAGCGGCCGGCAGATTCCTCCTCGAAGTCGAACGCCTGATTGAGCGCGATCCGGTCCGTCGTCGAGGCTTTCGCCAGAATCTCGTCGCGCTTTTCCTCATCGAGCTCGCCGAGAATGAAGGCGGCGTCGTCGGTGTCGAGTTCGCTGACCGCCTCGGCGACCGCCTCGGGCCGCATCGCGCCGACGACTTCTTCGGTGAGGCCGGCGTCAAGTTCGGGAAGAACGTCCGCCGGAAGGCTGCCGCCCAGAAGGCCGATCAGGGCGAGGCGTTCGTCCTCATGCAGGAGCGCGATGACGTCGGCGAGGTCGGCCGGGTGCAGCTCTTCAAAGAGCGCTTCGAGCGCGGCGACATCTTTGACCTCGATCGCATCCGCGACCGGGCCGACATAGCGTTCCGCGAGCGTCAATTCGTCATGAAGCGCCGACGCGTCGCGGTCAGGCGCCGGCGTATCGGAGCCCGGCGGACGGTCGTCGAGGACGGCAGGATCGGGCGTCATTTCCCCTCCCGGCGCCAAATGGCGTGATTTCAGTTTCTTTATCGAGCGGTAAGCGAGCCCGCCGGATTGTTCAAGCGAAAGAGCGGCTTACTGCCGAAAATTTATCAAGCCGCTCAAGATCAGCGCAATGATCGCGGCGGTGACGGGAACGGCGACCATCGTCGTCCAGATCGCTTTCTTTTTGAGATTGGGATTTTGGGGCGCGCCGGGATCGGCGCCGTCGACGCCGTCGCCCTCGCCTTCCCACCGGCTCGCAACGCCAATCGGCAGCATCGCGAAAAAGACGCACCACCAGACCATGACAAAGATGACGATCGCTGCGGGTATATTCATCGCGTTAAACCCTCTGGATCAGGATCGAGACGCCTGGCCGCTTGCCCCAGATCGCAATCATCACGGTCCGGACGGCCCGCGTCACCGCGAGATCGACCGCTTCATTGTCCTGCCGCTTCGGCTTTGCAAGTTGCATGAAGGCTTTTTCAGCTTTCTCGGCGAGGACGCTCGCGACATTGTCAACGCCCGGCGTTTCGCGCGGCGCGCCGACGATCGCGATCGCGGGCTCGGCGGCGAGCATTGAATGCTCGTCGATCGCCAGCGCCACCGTCACCATGCCGGCGAAGGCGAGCTTCTTGCGCTCGCGCATCGGGCCAGATCCCTCCGGCATCATCAGCTCGCCGTCGAGGATCCACCGTCCGGCCGGCACCTCGTCGATGACTTTAGGCTCGCCCGGCGCGATCCTGATGAGATCGCCGTTGCGCGGCGAAATCGCATCCTTGACGCCGAGAGTCATCGCGAAATCGGCATGGGTTTCGAGATGGCGCGCCTCGCCATGCACCGGGATCGAATATTGCGGCCGCACCCATCCATACATCATCTTCAGCTCATCGCGGTTCGGATGGCCGGAGACATGCGTGAACTCGTCCTTCTCGGTGATGATTTTAACGCCGAGTTCGACGAGGTCATTGATCAGCGTGAAAATCTCCCGTTCATTGCCGGGGATGATCTTTGACGAGAAGATCACCGTGTCGCCCTCCGCGAGGACGAGATCGCGGTGATCGTCGCGCGCAATGCGCGCGAGCGCGGCGCGGGGCTCGCCTTGGCTGCCGGTGCAGAGATACAAAACATGCTCGCGCGGGAGGAAGCCCGCCTCCGAGGGTTCGACGAAGGAAATGCCCTTGGGAAGAAGCCCGACATCGCGCGCGGCGCCGACGATCCGAAGCATCGATCGCCCGAGAAGGCAGACCGAGCGGCCCGCCGCATGAGCCGCCTCGCAGATCGAGACGACGCGGCTGACATTCGACGCGAAGGTGGTGACGGCGACGCGGTTTTTCTCGCGTGCGATGATGCGCGTCAGGCTTTCCTTGACGCGCATTTCAGAACCCGACTTCCCCGAAGACAAGACGTTCGTCGAATCGCAGATCATGGCGAGGACGCCCTCATCGCCGATCGCGGTGAGGGTCGAGGAATCCGTCACCGGGCCAAGCGTCGGCTCCGGGTCGATCTTCCAGTCGCCGGTATGGAGCACCATGCCGAGGGGCGTACGGATGATGACGCCGTTCGGCTCCGGGATCGAATGGGTGAGCGTCACGAATTCAAGATTGAACGGCCCGATGGAGAGCTTCGCGCCGAGCTCGACAACGCGCAGATCAATCTTGGCGCCGCGCTCTTCAAGCTTGCTCTCGACCAGCTTTGCGGTGAAGGCGGTCGCGTAAACCGGGCACTTGAAATCGGGCGCGAGAAGCCCGACCGCGCCGATGTGATCTTCGTGACCGTGGGTCAAGATGAGCGCGAGAAGGTTTTCCCGCTCTTCCAGAATAAACGTCGGATCGGCGCAGATCAGCTCGACGCCCGGCGTTGCGAGATCGCCGAACATCACGCCGCAGTCGATCATGATCCATTTGCGATTGGACGGCGGACCGAACCCGTAAAGGTTCATGTTCATGCCGATTTCGCCGGAGCCGCC
>JBBTJH010000126.1:0-4131 GCA_038059555.1 Pseudomonadota bacterium
CCCGATCAGCTCAAGCGATTGCGCTTTCTTGCCGGTGAAGTTCGCGGCTTTCAGGGCCTTGCCGAGCGCGCCGGAAGTCGCTGCATCGAGCGCTGCCTGCGCCGCCGACGGCTCGCCGTCTTCAAACGCCGGAACGATCAACGCGACGCCGGCAGGGGCAGCGGCTTTTGAAAACGCTATTTTCATTGAAACCTCTTGGGGGCTGAATCGGCGGCAATACCTAAGCCCTCCGGAAAGGGGTGGCAACAGCCGCCGGCGAGCGCAGGAATCGACCTTGCGGGCGAACATCCCTAAAAGCGGCGGGAAGGCGCCCTGCCCCCTCAACGGATCCCAGTTTGAAAAGTCTCGATCAGTATATCCTGCGCCAGATGTGGACGCCGTTCCTGTTCGCGACCGCCACCGTCACCGCTATCGTCTGGCTGACCCAAAGCCTGCAGCGCATCGACATCATCGTTGAGCACGGGCAAACGCTGACCATGTTCGGCTGGCTGACGCTGCTGATCGTCCCGAGTCTGCTTGCGGTCATCATTCCCTTCGGATTGTTCGCGTCCGCGATATTCGCCTTGCATAAACTTCATTCGGACAGCGAGATCGCGGTGATGTTCGCGGCAGGCGTCAGCAGAGCCGACATCGCACGACCGATCCTCCTCGTCACTTTGCTTGGCGCCGCCGCGACGCTCTGGATCAACGTCGATCTGATGCCGCGCACCTACCGCTTGCTGAAACGCGAGATCGCCGATATCCGCGCAGATTTTGCGTCCGCCATCATCCGCAGCGGCGAGTTCATCACCATCAAGAACGGCTTCACCGTCTATGTCGATAAGATCGAACAGAACGGCCAGTTTCTAGGGCTGTTGATCCACGATTACCGGAACGGGCAACGGGCCGAAACCTATATGGCGGATAAGGCGCTGCTGAAGGAAACCGGCATCGGACCGGTGCTCTATCTCTCGAACGGCAACATTCAGCGCGTCAACGGCAAGACCGGCGAAGTCGATCTGGTGTTCTTCAATCGCACCGCCATCAATCTCGGCCAGTTCGATCGCGGCGCGGGCGATTTGCAACTGGAAATGACCGAGCGTTATCTCGGCGAATTGTTCAAGCCCGATCTCACCAAGTCCTATGACCGCGAAAACGCCAGCCGGCTCATCGGCGAAGGACATGGGCGCCTCGCCTCGCCGCTTTACGCATTCGCCTATGTGCTCATTGCAATCTATGCGCTGATCGGCGGGCCTTATGACAGGCGCGGCTATGCGATCAGGATCGCGGCGGCGTGCGCGGCGGTCGGCGCCTTGCGTGTCGCCGGATACGTGTTGCAGGGAGAAGCGTCCGAACAGGGGCGCTATTGGCTGATCTATTCCGTCCCGGCCGTCGCCATTTTTGTGGCGGGACTTCTGATCGCGGACGCATTCCCTAAGCGCGGCGGCGGATCGCCCGGCGCTTCCTCGCGGGAGGATCGCTAGATGCCGCCGGGAACGCTCTTTCGATACATCCTCGGGCGGACGGCCTTCGCGGTGATCGCTCTTTTCGCCGCGCTCGCCAGCATCGTGATGCTGGTCGATCTTCTCGACAATCTGAGTTTTGCGTCAAAAGTCGGCAAGGATTTCGGCTTTGCGTTGCAAGCGACGCTGCTACGAACGCCGGCGATGACGCAGGCGCTGGCGCCCTTCGTTTTTCTTTTCGGTTCGATGTGGATGTTCACGCAGCTCAATCGTCGCTCAGAGCTTGCGGTGATGCGCTCCGCCGGACTGTCGATCTGGCGCGTGATCGGCCCCGCCGCGTTTCTTGCAACGATTGCAGGCGTCGCCCTCATTCTCGTCGTCGATCCGATGTCGTCCAAAATGATGGCCTTCGCCGAAAAAATGAAACTCGAAAGCCGGGGCCAGACCGCAAGTCTCGTCAGGGTGTTCGGCGACGGCATCTGGCTCAGGCAACGGGATGCGAATGAACTCCTCATCATCAACGCGTCCGGCTTTGACGCCCTGCAAGGCGCGCTGATGAACGTCACCGTCTGGCGGCTGTCGCCGGCGGGCGCCTTCGAAGAGCGCATCGACGCGCCGCAAGCCGTCCTCGCCGGGCGCACGATCGAACTGCGTGAGGCGCGCATGAAAGCGGCCGGCGATAAATTTTCAAAGCGGACCCCCACATATTCCGTTCCGACCCAACTGACGCTCAAGGATTTCCGGGAGAACGTTCCCTCGGCCGAATCGATGTCGATCTGGGATCTCCCGAAATTCATGATGCTCGCGGAAGCGGCGGGCCTCTCCACAGTTCAATACAATATCCGTTTCCATGAACTTTGTTCGACGCCCCTAAAGCTGATGGCGATGGTGCTGATCGCGGCGATGTTTTCGATGGGGCCGATCAGATCGGGGAACGCCTTTCGCCCGCTGCTGGCGGCCGTCGGCGCCGGGTTCTTGCTGTATGTCCTCTCCGAGCTTTCGACCGCGCTCGGCGAATCAGGGACTGCGCCGGCAGCTCTGGCGGCCTGGGCGCCCTCCGTCGTCGCGGTCATTTTCGCGCTCGCGTTCTTGATGCGCCATGAAGAAAGCTGAAAATCGGCGGCCCCAATCCCTTTTACAGGCTTCCCCGTGGACCTCGCCAAACGGCTCAGCTAACCATGCGAAGATTCTGCGTTTTTTGACCGCTCCGGTGGAGGTCTCTTGTTTGGGTCCAGTTTGATCGCGCGCCTGCTGGCGACGTCGGCGCTCGTCAGCGCCGGCGGCGTTGCGGTCGCGGCGGCAGCCCAAGATGAGCCGATCGCCGTCGGCGAGCGGGGCGGCGCAGCGCCGGCCCCCGCCTCGACGAGCGATGCCGGCGGCGGGGCCGAGGACGAGCGCGAGACTATCCTCTTCGAGGCGGAGACGGTCACCCGGAAGCAGGAAAGCGATCCGATCGTCGCTGAGGGAAATGTCAGGGCCTATCTCGGCGAGCGCTATTTGCGCGCCGACCGGCTCAGTTACGATCCTGCGACTGACATCGTCATCGCCGAAGGCAATGTTTCGATCACCGACAAAACGCTTGAAACCGTCTTCGCCGGCCGCGTCGAGCTGACCGGCGATCTGCGCGACGGGGTCGCCGAAAATTTCAGCGCGCTCCTTGAGGAAAACGCCCGCATCGCGGCCGAGACGGCGGTGCGCGAACAAGGCGCCCGCACCAAGTTTCGCAACGCAGTCTATACCGCCTGCAGCGTTTGCGACAAAGCCGGCGACGGCAAGACGCCGACATGGCGCGTCAAAGCGCTGCGGGTGACGCGCGACGAGGAAAGAAAGGTCGTCAGATTCCATCACGCCTTCCTCGAACTGAAGGGCGTGCCGATACTCTATGCGCCGTTCCTGCAGGCGCCGGACCCCTCTGTTGAACGCCAGTCAGGGTTCCTCACGCCGCTGATCGGCGCGTCGTCGCGCCTCGGCTTCAATTTCGAGCTGCCATATTACCTCGCGATCTCCAACCATCAGGACGCGACATTCAATCCGAAATACACCTCGAACGACGGGGTGTTGTGGCAAGGGGAATACCGGCGGCGAGACGATAGCGGCTATCATGTCTTGCAGGGCGGCTTCATCAATTTCACGCCCGGCCCGACAGATGTCGACGTGCCCGGGAAGCGCTGGCACGTCTTCGCAAAAGGGCATCGCGATTTCGGCGACAAGCTGCGGCTCGGTTATGACGTCGAGCGGGTGTCGGACGACACTTATCTGCGCCGCTATGACGTGCAGCGCCGCGGCGATCTTCGCAAGGAACTCGACACCTCGTTGACGAACCGGCTGCGGTCCAACACCTATTTGCGCTGGGGCGACGCGAACACCGAGCTGCGCATCGACAGCTACACTTTCCAGGAATTGCGCACCATCGTGCTTTGCGATTTGTCGAGCGGCGAACGGCGAACGCTGATCCCCGGATCAGGCCAGCCGCGCGATTGCAGCTCGATTGCAAGCTTCGAGGACCCGCTCGTTAAGCTCGGACCCGATATCGCGAGCGAGACGCCTTACGTGCTTCCGACGATCAATTTCCGGCAAAAATTCATCCCTCCCGCGATCGGGGGCGACGCCTCTTTCAACGTCAATTTCGCGTCGCTGCAAAGGACCGGCGGAGTCGATACGCGGCGGCTGACGGCGAGCGCTCTTTGGG
>JBBTJH010000127.1:0-9921 GCA_038059555.1 Pseudomonadota bacterium
GTTCGAACTGGCGCGGGCTTACGGTGCGTTAAACAAGGAGCCGCTCGCCGACCTCGCGATGGCTGAGTCCCGGTACAATGAGGGAGCAAAGCCCGACGCGGCGAAATTTGCGATGCGCGCTCGCACAGGGTTGTCGAAAGGCTCGCCAGAGTGGCGGCAGGCGACCGACATTATTGTCGCCAGTCTCGGCTCCGATCCGACGGAGGGGGGGCGCTCCCGCAGCGAGGAAAAGGCGCCGGCGCCTGCGCCGAAACGAAACCCGGACGAAGTGCCAGATCCCGGTTCAAATCTTACCCAATAACAATAATTAACATTTTCGACCCACTGATAACGAGTGAAAAGGGGATCAAAGTCGTGAAGCATCGTGCACTCATTATCGCTTCCATCGCGGGAGCCGCTTTCTTCGGCGCCATCGTCGCCAACATGGTGGCTGCGCAACAATCAAGACCCTTGGCGCCGTCAAGCGTTGATCGCGCCGCCATTGAACAGATCGTCCGAGACACGATCCGGGATGACCCCTCCATCATTGTCGCGGCGTTGAATGATTATTCCGCAAATCATGTCAAGGACACCGTCCGCAAATACCTGCCCGAGCTTTTGTCGTCAGAGAGCGGTTATGTCAGCGTCAAGAACCCGGCTTCGGCCAAAGTCGCCGTCATCGAATTCTTCGATTACCATTGCGGGTTCTGCAAGCGGAGCTCTAGCTTCGTTCAAGAGCTGATCAAAAACGACCCCAGCGTCAAATTCTCCTTTCGCGAATTTCCAATTCTTCGAGAAGAATCCGATGTCGCCAGCCGTTACGCTTTGGCGGCGCGCGCGCAGGGAAAATATCTGGAGATGCATTTCGCCATGCTCGGCGAGACCGGCGTCGTCACTGAAGCGAGAATCAAGGAAATCGCCAAGAAAATCGGCCTGGACGTCAACAAGCTCGTGGCGGATCACAACAACCCCGAGTTTACGAGATATATCGAGAGCGATCGCCGGGCGGCCCAGGAAATGAATATCGACGGCACGCCGACTTTCATCGTCGCGTCGCTTGACGGCGATTTTGTCGACATCATCCCCGGATTTCGGCCGGATGACGTCAAGGCCGCCATCGCGGAAGCGAAGAAAAAGTGATGGGGCTCAGATCAATCCCGCCAGCGGCGACGAAGGATCGGCATAGCGCTTTTTAGCCATGCGGCCTGCAAGATAGGCCTCACGCCCCGCGATCACCGCATGCTTCATGGCCGAGGCCATCAAGATCGGATCTTTCGCTTCGGCAATCGCCGTGTTCATTAAAACGCCGTCGCAGCCAAGCTCCATCGCGACCGCCGCATCGGAGGCCGTGCCGACGCCGGCGTCGACAATAACCGGGACTTTCGACTGCTCTACGATCAGTCTGATATTCACCGGGTTTAGAATGCCAAGGCCCGAACCGATGAGCGAGCCGAGCGGCATGATAGCCGCGCAGCCGGCGTCTTCGAGCTTGCGCGCGTAAACGGGATCGTCAGAACAATAAACCATGACCTCAAAGCCGTCTTTGATCAGCAGTTTTGCGGCCTTCAGCGTTTCTTCCATTTCGGGATAAAGCGTCTTCTGGTCGGCCAGCACCTCAAGCTTCACCAACGACCAGCCGCCCGCTTCTCGCGCGAGCCGCAGCGTTCTGATGGCGTCGTCCGCCGTGAAACACCCGGCGGTGTTCGGCAAGTAAACGTATTTTTTCGGATCGAGAAAATCGACCAGCATCGGCTTGTCGCGATCGGTCAGATTGACCCGGCGGACGGCGACGGTGACCATTTCGGCGCCGGCCGCTTCCGCCGCGCGCGCATTTTCCTCATAGGTTTTGTATTTCCCGGTGCCGATGATCAGTCGTGACCTGAACTCACGGCCGGCGATGACGAGCGATGCCGACAAGACCTATCCTCCTCCGACAAAATGCACGATTTCGAGCGTGTCGCCGTTCGACAATGGGGTCGCGCCGTAGGCGGATTTTGGAACGATCGCGCGGTTCAGCTCGACCGCAAGTTTCTTCGGCTCAAGACCTAGCGCCGCAACAAGGTCGCTGACGGTCCGCAGACCGTCATACCGGGCGCTCTCACCGTTAATGATCAGTTCCACGTCGCGAACGTCCATTTGCACAAAAGCTACGAACGGGGTTGTATGTGTAGGGTCCGGGCGTTTGATGCAAGCGCTCGCGGGCGCTCTTTCGGGGCTACGTATGACGGTCTTTGTCCTTAACGGTCCGAACCTCAATTTGCTGGGTTCGCGCGAGCCTGAAATCTATGGGCGCGCGACGCTTGAGGACATCGGGAAAGCGGTTGCGGCCGCCGCCGCGAAGGCGGGCCAGGGGCTCGAATTTCGCCAATCCAACCACGAAGGGCTTTTGGTCGATTGGGTTCAGGAAGCAGGGTCAAAGGGCAAGGGCCTCATCATCAATCCGGGCGCCTACACCCACACGTCGATTGCTCTCCACGACGCCTTAAAGGCGCTTTCGATCCCTAAAATCGAGCTGCACCTTTCCAACATCCACGCCCGCGAGGCTTTCCGGCGGCATTCTTATGTGAGCCCGGCTGTCGATGCGGTGATCTGCGGCCTTGGGGCTGCGGGATATCTTACAGCGCTTGACGCCCTGATCCGGCTCATTGACAAGAAGCCCTTCGCCTAATCCGCCGAAAGAGGACCCCCGGCCGAGATGAGCTCTTACAAACCGAATGCGGCGGAAGCTGCGTGGATCCGCGAACTCGCGGCGATCCTTGACCAGACCGGGCTGACCGAAATCGAAATCGAAAAATCGGACCTTCGCGTTCGCGTCGCGAGGACTGTTTCCGCTGGCCCCGCTATCGCTTACGCCCCTGCGGGATCTGCGCCGGCTGCCGCCGCCGGGCCGAAGAGCCCCGCTCCGGCGCCAGCGGCGAGCGAAGGCCCGCCCGTCGGCGCGGTGACGTCGCCGATGGTCGGGACGATCTATCTCTCCCCCTCGCCGGGCGCCGACGCCTTCGTGAAGCCAGGCGACACCGTCGCGCAGGGGCAAACGCTGATGATCGTCGAGGCGATGAAAACCATGAACCCGATCGCTGCGCCGAAAGCGGGCGTCGTCCGGCAAGTTCTTGTTCGCGACGCGCAGCCCGTCGAATTCGGCGAGCCGCTGATCGTGATCGAATAGCGCCGCGCGCGCCAAACCTGAGCGCAGTTGATGTTCAATAAGGTCCTCATTGCCAACCGCGGCGAGATCGCCTTGCGCATTCACCGCGCGTGCAAGGAGCTTGGCATTCTGACGGTCGCCGTTCACTCGACGGCAGACGCGTCGGCGCTGCATGTAAAGCTTGCGGACGAAAGCGTCTGCATCGGGCCGCCGCCGCCCAAAGACAGCTACCTCAACATTCCTGCAATCATCTCAGCGGCTGAAATCACCAACGCCGACGCCATTCATCCGGGCTACGGTTTCCTTTCGGAGAACGCGCGCTTTGCGGAAATCACCGCTGCGCACAACATCACCTTCATCGGCCCGAACGCCGATCACATCCGGATGATGGGCGACAAGATTTCAGCAAAGGTCGCCGCCGGCGGCGCCGGAATTCCACTTGTTCCCGGCAGCGATGGGTCTTTGGCGTCCTACGAGGACGCTCGCGTCTGGGGCGAAAAAATCGGTTTTCCAGTGCTAGTGAAGGCCGCGTCAGGCGGCGGCGGACGCGGCATGAAAGTCGCCAAAACCCCGGACGCGCTTTCAGAAGCGATGTCGACCGCCAAGGCGGAGGCGAAAGCCGCCTTTGGCGATGACGCGGTCTATCTTGAAAAATATCTCGAGCAGCCGCGCCACATCGAAATCCAGATCATCGCCGACAGCTTCGGCAATGTCGTACAGCTCGGCGAGCGCGACTGTTCGCTGCAACGCCGGCACCAGAAAGTTTTAGAAGAAGCTCTTTCGCCGGCGCTGACGCAAACGGAACGCGAAGAAATCGGCGAGATCGCCCGCGCGGCGATCGCCAAGCTCGGCTATCTCGGCGTCGGCACCATCGAATTTCTCTACGAGAACGGTCGCTTCTATTTCATCGAGATGAACACGCGGCTTCAGGTTGAACATCCGATCACCGAACAAGTGACGAGGATCGATCTCGTCCGCGAACAAATCCGCATCGCGGCCGGCATGCCGCTCTCCTTCCGTCAGGACGAGGTCATATTCCGGGGGCACGCCATCGAGTGCCGGATCAACGCGGAAAACCCGAAAACCTTCCGCCCCTCGCCCGGAGAAATTTCCTATCTGCATGCGCCGGGCGGTCCGGGCGTGCGCTTTGATAGCGCCGTCTACAGCGGCTATCGCATCCCGCCTTATTACGATTCCATGATCGGCAAGCTCATCGTCTTCGCCGACGATCGCGACACCTGCATCAAGCGCCTCCGGCGCTGTCTCGATGAAATGCAGCTCCTCGGCGTCGAAACGACGATCCCGCTTTTCAAGGATCTCATCGAAGAACCCGAATTCCAGCGCGGCGAATATCACATCCACTGGCTCGAAGAGTGGCTGGCGCGCGAAGGAAAATCCGAAGCATAGCCGCTTGCGGGCGTGACCGGCGCATCCGATATTTCGGATATGCCGCGCGATTCAGCATCGAGGATCGACCCTGACGACCTCTTGAAGGCCTATACGCTCGGCTATTTTCCGATGGCGCGGTCGCGGCGCGACGAGAGCGCCGTGTGGGTGCTTCCGGAATTGCGCGGCGTTCTTCCCCTTGACGAAGCGCGGGCGCCGCGGCGGCTGCTTAGGACGCTAAAGCGCGAGCCGTTCGAGGTGACGGTCGACACGGCGTTCGCTGAAATCATCAGCGCATGCGCTGCGAGCGGAAAGGGCCGCAAGGACACCTGGATCAATCGCGCGATTGAAGACGCGTATCTTGAACTTCACCAGATGGGCTTTGCGCATTCGGTTGAATGCCGGCGCGAGGGAAAACTTGCAGGCGGTCTCTATGGCGTCTCGATCGGCGGAGTTTTTTGCGGCGAAAGCATGTTCTCGACAGAGCGCGACGCGAGCAAGATTGCGATGCTCTATTTGATTGCGCGTCTGAAATTGACCGGCTTTCGCCTACTCGACACCCAGTTCCTGACAGCGCACCTTGCGCAATTCGGCGTCAGAGAATGTCCGGATACGGACTATCAGAAAATGCTCAGCGGGCTTTTAAACGTCCGAGCCGATTTTCGCGCAGCGCCCGATCAATTGCCGATATTGACCGTTTTGCAATCGATCACCCAGACATCGTAGACCGGATGCTGAACGCCGTTGAGCGCCGGGCTCGACTTGAACATCCATCCGCTGAAAATCACGCCGTCGGGGAGCGAGCGCGCCGCAGGCGCAGCTGCCGCTGCAGACGCCGCCTCTGCGACGGGCGCCGCTTCCGGCTCGACCTCTGAAGGATGTTTGTAATCCGATTGCTGTTTGGCGCTTTTGTCGACGATTTCGACGAAGGCGGTGGTCTCCGGAAATTCCTCCGGCGGACGCTTGTCGCAATATCTGGGCGTCAATTCGAGTCCGCCGAATTTCGCCGTATCGCCGATTTTGATGACGAGATCTGAATATTTCGCCGTCACCTTGTTAAGGCCGCGCAGCGTCACCGAAACAGGCTTTCGCGCCGTTACCGCGTCGATATCAGGAAAATCGGCGTTGACGCCTTCCGACAGGATATCGAGCTCGCTCGGACCCGCTGCGGGCGCCGCAAGATCGTCCAGCGCCGGGTCTTCTTGTTGCGCCGACGCGGCGGCGAACAAGGACATGAGGCCGATAGCAAACGCAACGCGCTTCATGGCAAATCTCCAAGCGGGTCGGATGAGGCGGCGGGTGCGGCGGGTTCGCCGGATTTCTCGCCGTTGGTGAACGCTTGCATGGCGAGGCCGAGCAGATCGACCGAGCCTTGCGTAATCGCGATGGTGTCGCCTTCGGCGAGCATGACGTCGCTGCCGCCCGGTTCGATCGCCACATGCGCGCCGCCGAGGAGTCCGTCCGAGACGACTTTCGCGACGGAATCGTCCGGGATCGCAACGTCGCGGGCGACCGACAAGGTGACGCGCGCTTCGAAAGTTTTCGGATCGAGGATGCTGTGAGAGACAGCGCCGACTTTAACGCCGGAAATGCGAACTTCAGCGCCCGGCGTCACGCCGTCAACGCGCCCGAACACAGCGCCGAGCGTATAGGTTCTGGCGGTGAGCGCCCGGCCGCTCGCCTGATAGGCGTAAAACAGAAAGATGCCGGCGACGGCGAGCACGAGGACGCCGATGATCGATTCAAAGATCTGGCCTTTTGACATCAATGCTTCCTATTTCTCCGGCGACCAGGCTTCGTAATCGCTCACCGCGCTGGAGCCGCCGGCATGGGAGAGGCTTCCCGGCGGATGATAGGCGAGCGGCGTGCCGGTCATATTCGGCAAATGATCCTTCTCGAAGGCGCGGCGGCGCAACGGCGCGACCGTTGGCGGCTCGTCGAAGGTGTGATGCATCCAGCCATGCCAGTCAGGGGGTACGCGCGAGCCCTCGACGATGCCGTGATAAATCACGAAGCGCCGCTTATCGCCGTTGGGGCCGCTCGCGGTTTTTTCTTCGAAATAGCGGTTGCCCTGCTCGTCGCGGCCGACCTCTTTGGCGCCGAGCCGCTGCAGCGTGAAGGAGGTGCCGAACGTCGTTGTATCCCACCAGGCGAAAAGTTGCTTCAGCATGTCCGCTCTTTGTTTGACGCCGCTTGTATCTATATGAATCGGCTGGAATATGGCGCCCGCCGCCCGTCCCGTCCACCGTGGGCGACGCGGCGATTTGCCGGTCCTAAATAGGCTGAATTCGACGCCGAAACGGCCGAATAGTTCCGTAAAAACAGCGGCTTTCCTTTTCGGCCTGCGGCATTGTTGGGCGCCTCTGGGGGCTTTAGGATGGCGCCGACTCGGCGTGCCTTTGAGGACACATTTTGAGGAACCGCGTTTTCGATGCGCTTTGAACGCTTTTTTACGACCGAGGCCGGCGGCCCCTATGTGGGCATCCGCTTCCGCACGACCGACAGCGAGATCAAGTCGGCCGGCGGCGCCGTGCTGCACGAGGCGCGCGACGTTGAAGCGCCCGCCGACTGGAGCCAGACGGCGGTCGATATCCTCGCCCAGAAATATTTCCGCAAAGGCGGCGTGCCGGCGGCGACCAAGCGGGTTTCCGAAAAGGGCCTTCCCGCCTTTCTCCAGCGCTCGATGCCGGATGTCGCCGCCCTCGCCAAGCTGCCGGCCGAGCAGCGCTACGGCCCTGAGAAAAGCGCCAAACAGGTATTCAATCGCCTCGCCGGCGCGTGGGGCTATTGGGGCTGGAAGTCCGGTCTTTTTACCAGCGCCGATCAGGCGCAGGTCTTCGTCGATGAAATGACCGCGATGCTGGCGCGCCAGATCGGCGCGCCGAACTCGCCGCAATGGTTCAACACCGGCCTTAACTGGGCCTATGGCATCGAGGGCGAAGGCCACGGCCATTTCTATGTCGATCCCGACAGCAATACGGTCATTCAGTCCGATAACGCCTATCAGCGGCCCCAGCCCCACGCCTGTTTCATTCAGTCGGTTGACGACAATCTCGTCGGCGAGAACGGCATCATGGATTTGTGGGCGCGCGAGGCGCGTCTTTTCAAATTCGGATCGGGCGCCGGGACGAATTATTCTTCGCTGCGCGGATCCGGCGAGACATTGTCCGGCGGCGGAAAAAGCTCCGGCCTTTTGAGCTTTCTCAAAGTCGGCGACGCGGCGGCGGGCGCGATCAAGTCCGGCGGCGTCACGCGCCGCGCTGCGAAAATGGTCGTCGTCGACGGCGATCATCCTGACATTGAAGACTTCATCCGATGGAAAGCGGTCGAAGAAGAAAAAGTCGCGGCTCTCGTCGCGGGCTCGCGCGTTCTCGCGCGTCACCTGCCCAAAGTCGTCGCCGCCTGCTGGTCGATCGACGGCGAGGAGCGGACCGATCCGCGGCGCAATGAAACGCTGAAAAACGCCGTGCGCGACGCCAAAAAGGCCGGCGTTCCCGAAGCCTCGATCAGGCGCGCGATCGAGTTCGCGCGCGCGGGGGCGAAATCGCTCGTCGTCGATCGGTACGATCTTGACTGGGATTCTGAGGCCTATCGCACCGTCGCCGGGCAAAACGCCAATAATTCCGTTCGCCTCAATGACGCATTCTTTGACGCGCTCGAAGCCAATGGCGACTGGGCGCTGACGAGCCGCTCGACCGGCGCAACGATGAAAACGCTGCGCGCGCGGAAGCTCTGGGATTTGATCGCCGAAACCTCTTGGCGCTGCGCCGATCCCGGCGTTCAATTCCACGACACGACGAACGCCTGGCACACATGCCCTGCCGGCGGCGAAATTCGCGCCTCCAATCCGTGCTCTGAATATCTCTTCCTTGACGACACGGCGTGCAACC
Organism: Pseudomonadota bacterium; assembly: GCA_038059555.1. Taxonomy (GTDB): domain Bacteria; phylum Pseudomonadota; class Alphaproteobacteria; order Caulobacterales; family Parvularculaceae; genus Amphiplicatus. Next base: position 8,401 of record JBBTJH010000127.1, read on the forward strand.
TTGCCTCCGTCAATTTGATGAAATTCAAAACCGATGACGGTTTTGACGTCGCCGGCTACGAACACGCCTGCCGGCTGTGGACGGTCACGCTCGAAATTTCGGTCGCGATGGCGCAATTCCCGTCGGCGACAATCGCGCGCAAATCCTTCGATTACCGCACGCTCGGCCTCGGCTACGCCAATCTCGGAGCGCTGTTCATGGCGTCGGGCGTTTCCTATGACAGCCCGACTGCGCGCGCGATCGGCGCGGCCGCATCCTCGCTGCTGACGGGCGCCGCCTATCGCGCCTCCGCTGAAATGGCGGGCACCGTCGGCGCGTTCCCGGCGTGGCGCGAAAACCGCGAGGCCATGCTCCGCGTCATCCGCAATCACCGGCGCGCGGCGATCGGCGCAAAAGCCGGCGGCGCTTTCGAGGGACTGAAACGCGAGCCCCGCCATTTTGACGCCGCCGCCTGCCCGTGGCCGGCCTTCGCAAAGCGCGCGCAGACAATCTGGAACGAAGCCTTTGAGCTTGGCAGCATCAACGGTTACCGCAATGCGCAGGTTTCCGCGATTGCGCCGACCGGCACCATCGGCCTTGTCATGGACTGCGACACGACCGGCATCGAACCCGATTACGCGCTCGTCAAATTCAAAAAGCTCGCCGGCGGCGGCCAGATCAAGCTCATCAATCGCTCCGTCCCGGCCGCGCTTGCAACGCTCGGCTATAACGAACGCGAAGTCCGGGACATCGTCGATTATGTCGTCGGGCACGGTTCGATTGACGGCGCACCCGGCGTCTACCCCGAGGCGCTGCGCGAGGAAGGCTTCACCGACAAGCATCTGAAAGCGCTCGACGAGCGGCTGAAACTCGCCTTCGATTTGACGTTCGCGTTCACGCCGCAAGCGCTCGGCGAAGATTTCTGCCGGCACATTCTCGGCTTTTCCGACGCGCAGATGGAAAATTCCGGCTATCAGACCTTGCGCGATCTCGGCTTTTCCGACGAGGACATTCACCAGACCAATCTTTATTGCTGCGGCGCGATGACGATCGAAGGCGCGCCGCATTTGAAGCTTGAACATTACGCGATCTTCGATTGCGCAACGCCTTGCGGTCGCATCGGCGAGCGCTCGCTGTCGATCGAGGCGCATCTTGAAATGATGGCGGCGGCGCAGCCCTTCGTTTCGGGCGGCATTTCCAAGACCGTCAACCTGCCCAACCGGGCCAATGTCGGCGATTGCGCCGCGACTTATCTCAAGGCCTATGAACTCGGACTTAAATCGATCGCGCTCTACCGCGACGGGTCCAAACTGTCGCAGCCGCTCGCTTCCGCGCTGCTCTCCGCCGAGGATGAAGAAGATCCCGAAGATCTCGGCGAAATGCTGGGCGCCGCACCTTCCGCCGAGAAATCGCGCATCGTCGCCGAGCGCATCGTCGAACGCATCATCGAGCGAACGCCGGGCCGGCGCCGGCTTCCCGACCGCCGCAAGGGCTATATCCAGAAAGCGATCGTCGGCGGCCACAAGGTCTATCTTCACACCG
>JBBTJH010000128.1:0-1640 GCA_038059555.1 Pseudomonadota bacterium
TTTCATAATAGGCGCGGGCGAGCTCTGGAAACTGCGCCGCTTCCGAGATGATGAGGCGCTGCATCGCGACTTTGGCCGGATTGAACACGACCTCCACAAATCGTTCGCCGAATTTGATGAGGGCTTCTTCCGGCGGCGCGGAGCCGATGGAAAGCGCGCTGACGAGATCTTCGGCCGTCTTGTGAATGACCGCCGCGAGGAGATCGTGCTTGCTGGCGTAGCGCGCATAGATCGTCTGTTTCGATACGCTCGCCGCCGCCGCGATATCGTCAATCGACACGCTATAGCCGCGCTTTGTGAAGAGATCGCTCGCCGCTTCGAGGATGGCTTCGTCTTTCGACGGATCGGCTCTTCGGCCTTTGCGGAGCGTCTGCGACATCAGTGGCCTCCGATCTGGCCGCCGGCTTTGGGCGGCATCGCGATAATGAGAAGCGGCGCCGTCACCAGGCAAGCGAGCGTCAACAGCTGGAATACGTCGCTGTAAGCAAGGACGGACGCTTCGCGTCTTGCGATGTTCGACAAGGTCAACATCGCCGCAGCGTTCGGATCCGCGTGACCCATGCTCGAAAAATAAGCGGTGAGCGACGCGACGCGCTCGGCGACGACCGCTCGCGAAACGTCGAAATTGTCGGCGAGCATGCGCGTATGGTGAACGGTCCTGTCGTTCAGGATCGTATTGATGGTCGCGAGGCCGAACGCGCCGCCGAGATTTCGAGAGAGATTGAAAAGCCCCGACGCATTCGGGATTTTCGCCGTCTCAAGCGTGCCGAGCGCAATGACATTCAACGGCGCCATGGTCAGCATGAGGCCGGCGCCCCGTCCGATCTGCGGCAGGAACAACTCCCAATACCCCCATTCCGACGTCACGAAGGTGAGATCCCTCGTGCTGATCCCAAGTATCAATAGCCCCGCTGCTGCAACCGCGCGCGGATCGAAACGCTGCGACAACAGAGCCGCCGCAGGCGCCGCCGCGAACATCGCCGCGCCCGTCACCAGCAGCGTTTCCCCGATCTGCAGGGAATTCAGCCCCTGGATGCGCGCGAGATAGAGCGGGAGAAGATAGACAAGGCCGAACAACGCGACGCCGGTTGAAAACGCGACCATGCTGCCGGCGGTGAAATTGGGGTTTTTGTAAACGGAAAAATCGACCAGCGGGTTCTCGCGGCTGCGCATGCGCATAAAAAACGCGGCGCCCGCCGCCGCCGCGACGACGGTCATTGTCGAAATCAGCCGGCTGTCGAACCAGTCGTCGCCCGGGCCCTCTTCAAGAATGAATTCGAGAAGACCGAGCGCAAGCGCCATCATCACGAAACCCGCCGCATCGAATTTTTTCAGCATCTGGAAATTCGGCTTGTCGAAATCGGCGTAAATCCAGACGACGGCGGTGATCAGCGCGCCGGGGATGACGTTGACGAAGAACAGCCAGTGCCAGCTCAAATGCTCAGAGATCGCGCCCCCGAGCGTCGGGCCGACGGTCGGCGCCATGGTCACGATAAGGCCCATCCCGGCCGAGAGCTGCGCGGCGCGCGAGCGCGGGAACGCCGTGATCGAGGTTGAAAAGACGAGCGGGATCATCGCGCCGCCGACAAAGCCCTGGATGGCGCGCAAAACGATCAGCGTTTCCATGTTGGGCGCAAACC
>JBBTJH010000128.1:1650-16313 GCA_038059555.1 Pseudomonadota bacterium
CGGTTGCCACCGTTGTGACACTGGCCGCTAATTCAGCGGAAGCCGTGAACATGATCCGGGTCGACAGCGCGCGCGCGAGATATCCGGAAATCGGGATCATCATCACTTCCGCGATGAGATAGGACGTCTGGATCCAGCTGATCTGATCGGCGCTCGCGGCAAGCCCCGCCTGAATTTGCGGCAATGACGCCGCGACGATCTGAATGTCGAGGATCGCCATGAACATGCCGAGCGTCATCATCGCGAAGACGCCGAGCTTTAAGGGGTCGAGCCGGTCGGATTGCGCCGGATCGGCGGGGATCGCCTCATGTGTCGCCGTCGCGCTCATAGGCTCGATCGAGTTGTTTCCTCGATGTCGCGCCGGGGAGAAAAGAGCGCCGTCGGGGGACCTTTATCGCCGCCGCGCGTATCGACCGCCGCGGTGACGGATAGTCCCGGCAGCAGCGCAACGCTCGCCGGCGCGTGCGTGACGAGGATGCGGACCGGCATGCGCTGCACGACCTTGGTGAAATTGCCTGTCGCATTTTCCGGCGGCAAAAGACTGAACTCGGCGCCGCTCGCGGGGGAAAGGCTGTCGACTTCGCCCTCGATTTCAACGCCGGGATAGGCGTCAACCTCGATCATCACTTTCGCGCCAGGCCGGATGCGCCCGATCTGCGTTTCCTTGAAATTCGCCGTGACATAAACTTCCGCCAACGGAACAACCGAGACGAGACGCTGGCCGGGATTGACGTACTGACCGTCGCGCGCCGCGAGATTGCCGGCGACGCCGTCTTTAGGCGCGCGCACATTCGTATTGGCGAGATCTTGCTCGGCAAGATCGAGGCGCGCTTCGGCGATTGCAAGCGCGGCCGCTGCTTCCTGCTCTCCGGCTTCCGCGATCAGCGCGGTCGCCTTCGCCGCATCAAGACCTGCAGCCGCGCCGTCGAGCCGCCCGCTCCAGTCCTTCAGCGCGGCGTTCGCCTGATCGAGGGTGCGCTTTGTTGCAAAACTTTCCTTCGCAAGCTCGGCCGTGCGCTGACGCTCCAGCTTCTGGAGCGTGAGCGAGGCCTCGGTCGATTTGACGGTCGCAGCGGCTCCCGCAACTTGCGCGCCCGCCTGTGAAATTTTGAGCCTTAATCCCTCAAGCGCTGCGAGACGCACCGCAACTTCTGCTTCCGCCTGACGCAGCCGCGCCTTGTAATCGGCATCCTCGATGACGACGAGAACGTCTCCCGCATGGACGATCGCGTTATCTGCAACAGCGACATGCGCGATGCGGCCGGGAACCTTCGGAGAAATGATGACGGTGTCGGCTTTGAGATAAGCGTTGTCGGTCGCCTCAATGAACCGCCCATGCACGAACCAGCGAATGCCGGCATAGCCGACGATGGTGATCAGGGCGGCGGCGAGGGCTGCTAATGCGTACTTCTTCATGGCGATCTATCCTTTGCGCGCGCCCTATTATCATACTGGACTGGTTAGTATGAAATAAATTTTGCCCGGCTGGAATCAAGAGGCGAGTGCTATTTATTTTAATGAGTAAAAACAATAAGTTAGATATTTTTTAGAGAGAGCCGGCCCCGGTCTTACGCAAAAAAGGGATGCCCCAAGATCGCGGGATCCGATCCTTCGATGACGCCGGCAGGGCGGCGCGCGGTCGTCTTCAGAGCCAGACGCAATTACGCCGCATAACTTTCTTCACCCTGCCGCCGCCGCGCCGAAGCGGCGCTTTGGCGCGCCGCAAAGGCGTCACGAAGGGCGGTTGCCACCTTGTCCATCCTTCGAGACGCCGTGCTTTGCACGGCTCCTCAGAATGAAGAGGGATTTGATTCTCGTTTATCGTTCATCGCTTTTGCTAAATCGCCCCGTTGATCCCGTTCACCGGTCCGGGCCGACGATCGGCTCCAGCTTCGCCCATTGGCGGTCGAGCGCGCCAAGGGTCGCCGCGTATCCGTCGATCACCGCCCGGTCATATTCGCGCCAGTCGCGCAGCTCGACGCCTGCGACTTCGGGCGTGATCAAGATGTCGGCCGGGCTGTCTTTCGGGCGCTGGTCCTGCCGCGCCGTCGCCGCCCGCATCAACAGCGCGACGATGGGCGGGGCAGATCTAAATCCGTGGCGCCAGACCCATTCGACGAACCCCGGCGGATCGACAAAGGCCTCGGGGAGGATCGATCCCTCGCGCGCCACATCGATCCCGATCGTCACGCCGCGATGGAGATTGGTCATCAGATCGGTTGGAAAATTATTCATCACCGCGCCGTCGACGAGCAGATCGCCATGGTCGACGACGGGGGGCAAGATGCCCGGCAACGCGATCGAGGCGCGCAAAGCCTCGCGCAGCAATCCCCGGCGATGAATTCGCGTGACGCCCTTCGTCAATTCCGACGACGTGCAGAAAAAGGGAATTTCAAGATCTTCAATCAGCGTGTCGCCGAAATGACGCTTCAGCCGTTCTTCAACGCGCGCGCCGCGGGTCAGCGCCACCACCGGAAGCACATGATCGCCGAGCGGGTTTGACGAAACGAAGCTGTCGCGGATGCGCGTCTCGATCTCATCGTCGCTCCAGCCCATAGCGACGCAGGCGGCGATGATCGCGCCCATTGAGGCCCCGGCGAGAAAATCGATCGGCACTTTTCGCTCGCGCAACGCCTTGACGGCGCCGATATGCGCGTAGGCCCTCGCGCCGCCGCCCGACATCACGACGCCGACCGTGCGCCCGGCGATCGCCCGCGCGAGGCGCTCTTCGGAGCGCACGCCGCTGACATGAAAAATCCGATTGGCGTCGATCGCATCGACCCAGTCGGCGACGCCGCCTGTTTTCATCCCCTCATGCAGCATGACGATGTCAACGAGCCGGAAACGCCTTGCCGGCGCGTCTTCCGTCGGGGTGAGCGGAAACGGGCGCGGGGGGCGCGCATCCTGGCGGGCGAAGACGAAATACCGGTCCGCATGACGCAGCGCAAACCGGTAGGCGAAGGAATCGCCAACGCGCGCCGTCAGAAAAATCACGTCATTTTGCGCTTCCAGATCGTCGAATTCATCGGCGTTGAACTGTTCGGGATCGTTGACGACGACAGTCTTGCGGCCATAGCGGATGCAGGTTTTTGCAAGCAGCTTTGCGTGAGTTTCAATTTCGATCGACGGCGAGGACCCGATCAGCGCGAAGACGCGCGGGCTCGCGTGTTTGAAACTGTCATTGGGGTGGCGGGCGCGTTTGACGATCGAATTCGCGAGCGCGTGCGAGAAATCCGCGCAGCAATCGAGGAGGCGCTCGGCGTCCGCTTTATCGATCGCCAACAGCTCGGTGTCGCGCAGCGCGTAGACGGAGGCCGAGCGCATGTCGCCCGCCAGCAGCGACATTTCACCGACTGGCTCGCCCGAGCGGACATAGCCGAGCACGTCCTCGCCGGCGCCGTTCGCCCTGACGACGACGAGACGGCCGGTCAGCACGAAATAGACGGCGTCCGCTTCATCGCCCTGATGAAAAAGCTCCATCCCGCCGGTCAGCGAAAACCATCGCCCATTCTCAATGACCGCCGATAACGAGGCGTCGTCAAACACCTTGAAATAGGAAAGCTCCCGGCAGCGGTCGAAGACAGCTTGCATCAGGGGATGAAAGACCGATGCGATGCGGGGCGCAAGCGCCGCCGAGCCCCTCGCGCGATCGTCAATTCAATTTCTTCTTGGTGATGCCGCCGGCGGCGGCTGAGGGGATGGCGGGCGCCGGCATCGGCGCGACGGAGACGCCTTCATCGACCAGCTCTTTTACTTCCTTGCCGGTCGCCTCGCCGTAAATGCTGCGTTCTTTGGTTTCGCCGTAATGAATCTTGCGGGCTTCTTCGGGAAACTTCTCGCCGACATAGTCGAAATTTTTCTCGACATAGTCGCGCGCCCGGCGCGCCGCTTCCGCCATGGATTGGCGCATGACGTCGAGGCGTTCTTTGCTGCGCGGGCCGCCGCCGGTGACGACGGCCGGCGCCATGATCGCGCGTTCAATCGCGACCGACGCGCAAAAAGGGCATTCGAGCGCGCCTTTCGCCGCCTGACTGTCGAATTCCTCGCTGGAGCGGAACCAGCCTTCGAACGAACACCCGCTTGCGCACTTCAACTGATACTTGATCATGCTTCTACATTGAGGACTTTGAACGGCGTTTCAAGGGCAAGGTTCGGGATCTGGCGGCGCGTCTTGGCGACGCGCGAGGGGTCTATCTCAGCAAGGATAACGCCAGGTTCATCTCCCTTCGCTTCGGTCAAAATGTCGCCCCAGGGCGAAATGATGAGGGAATGGCCGAAGGTTTCGCGCCCGTCTTCGTGAACGCCGCCCTGCGCCGCCGCGATAACGAAGGCGCCGCATTCGATGGCGCGCGCGGTCAAAAGCGTCTTCCAGTGCGCGCGGCCGGTCTGACGGGTGAAGGCGGCCGGGACGCAGAAAACCTCGGCGCCGGCCCTCGCCATCGCCCTGTAAAGATGCGGGAAGCGGACATCGTAGCAAATCGACAGCCCGAAGCGCGCGAGCGGCGTTTCAACGACGACCGCCTCGCCGCCTGGATGGTAAACGCGCGATTCGCGCCAAGTCTCGCCGTTTTCAAGAGAGACGTCGAACATGTGGATCTTGTCGTAGCGCGCGGCGATTTCACCGTCGGGTCCGAACAGAAAACTGCGATTGGCGAGTTTGCCGTCGCCGCGCTTGATCGCCATCGAGCCGATCAGCAGAAAGACGCCGTTTTCCGACGCGGCTTCGGCGAAGGCTTTCACCTCGTCGATATCCTCGCCTTCCGGCAGCGACGCCGCCAGACGCTCGGCGTTCTTGTCGACCGCATTGGTCATTTCCGGCGTCACGATCACATGCGCGCCTTTTTGCGCGGCCTCATTGATCAGCGTGATCGCGCTGTCGATGTTTCTCGCGCGGTCGATCCCTGACCGCATCTGCACGCACGCCGCCTTGAAAGCGGTGCGGTCAGTGTCGCTCCCGTCATCCATTGAGGAGCGGTTCAAGCTTGCCGGCGCCGTCAAGGGCGTAGAGATCGTCGCAGCCGCCGACATGATAATCGCCGATAAATATTTGCGGATAGGTCGTCGCGCCTTTGGCGCGCTGCACCATCTCGGCGCGCTTTTTGGCGTCGAACGCCGCGCTGATTTCGTCGATCGCCGCGCCCTTTTTCTTCAAGAGGGACATCGCCCGCACGCAATAGGGACAAAGCGGTTTCGTATAGATGGTGACGGGTTTCATCGACTGGGCGGCCTCGCATTCGGATTTTGCCGATGATCCCTCATTTTTGCGTCAACGCCTAGCGCTCCTTGCAAATTTTTCTCACGCGAGCGCGGTTCCGCCCCTGACGACGCGGGCAAGGACGAGCGCGTCGACGCGCGCCGCGCCGGCCTTTTTCAGCGCCCGCGCGCAGGCCGACAAGGTCGCCCCGGTCGTCAGGACGTCATCGATGAGGATGACATGCGCGCCGGAGATGAGCGCCGCCTTGTCGGCGCGCACGCCAAAGGCGCCGGCGACATTGCGCCGCCGCGCTTCCGGCGAGAGATTTTTTTGCGACGGCGTCGGGCGGGTGCGCATCAGCGCCCTCGGCTCGGCTTTGGCGCCGGTCAGCTTCGCCGCGGCGAGGGCAAGCAGCGCCGCCTGATTATAGCGGCGCGAAAACAGCCGCGTCCGGTGCAGCGGCGCCGGAACCAGCAAGACGCCGGGACGGAAAAGTCCCGCGCCGGCGCGCGCAAGCCATTGTGCAAGAAGCGGCGTCAGATCGGTCCGGTCGGCATGTTTGAACGAGACGATCAGCCCGTGGCTCTCGTCGTCATAGATGACGGCCGCGCGCGCGCTGTCGAAATCGGGCGGTTCGGCGATGCAGCCGGCGCACTCAGCGCTGTCGCCGACCTCATGCGAGAACGGCGCGCCGCACCGCGCGCAAACCGGATCGTCGATAAAGCGCAGCTTCGACCAGGCGCGCGCCGAGATGACGCCGGGCGCCGAGACGCGCTCATTGGTCACCGGACAGAGCGGCGGCGTGATCGCATCAAGAAGGCGGGAGATCGACGCCGAAAGCTGAGCTGAACTTTCGCGCGACCGATCCTCGCGCCGCCCCTCGCCCTCGACTTCGACGGGCTCAAAACCCATGCTCTTGCTCCGAACGAGGAATTAGCCAGCCAGTTAGCCAGTCAGTTAGCCAGTCGGGGGGGGGGTGCCCCCTCACCCCGATCATACGCAAGTCGGGGGATCGCCTGAAATCAACTCTTCTCTCCCAGCCGGAAATCGCGTGAGATTGATTGCCGGCGCGCCGCCGGCGTTCTAAATGCGCCCGATGCGCGCCGACGCCCCGCCCCTCATTTTCGACCGGACCTTATACCGGCGCCGCCGCGCCCGCGTTGCGGCGTCGTTCGCGGCCTTCGACTTTCTTCACGCGCGGGCGATGGCGGATGTGACCGACCGCCTTGAATCGGTGACACGAGGCTTTCCTCTCGCGCTTTTTTACGGCGCAGGGCCTCTGACGCGCATGCTGACCCCTGCCTGCGGCGTCGGAGATATCATTGACGGCGATCTTGCGCTTCAACGCGTCGCCGGCGACGGGGCTTCGGTCGCCTTCGACGAGGAAGCCTCGCCTTTCGCGTCCGCCTCTTTTGACCTGATCGTCAGCCTGCTGACCTTGCACGCTTCGAACGATCCTGTCGGCGCCCTCGCGCAGATGCGAACAGCGCTAAAGCCGGACGGGCTATTGATCGCTGTTCTCTTCGCCGAAGAAACGCTCGCTGAACTGCGCGCGGCGCTTTATGAAAGCGAGACCGAGTGCGCGGGCGGCGTCTCGCCGCGGATTGCGCCCTTCGCCGGCGTCAAGGACCTTGGCGCGGCGTTGCAGCGCGCGGGCCTTGCGCTTCCCGTCGCCGATCTCGACCGGGTCCGCGTCAGCTACGCCGATCCTTCGCGCCTCTTTGCCGATATCAGGGGAATGGGGGAAGCGAGCTGCCTTAAAAGACGCGGCAAAGGTCTTCGGCGGGACACGCTTGGCGCTGCGGCAGGGCGCGTCGCCACAGGCGGAACAGTCACATTCGATCTCGTGACATTGACCGGCTGGGCCCCGCATGAAAGCCAGCAACAGCCCAAGGCGCGAGGCTCGGCGACGCAGTCGCTAAAAGCGGCGTTAGAGAATTTTTGAGCGCGGCGCGGCGCTAAATCTCCAGCGCGCTTTGTATGCTGGAGTAGATATCTTTGTTCGCGTCGGTAAAATTGTTGACGCCCGCGAGGATCGCCAGAAAAATCAGCGCCACGATCAACCCGTATTCAATCGCAGTTGACCCGCTTTCGTCCTGAACGAACCGGCCGATCAGGGATTGAGAGTCCGAAACGCATCCGCTTTTACTCATAACAGATCCCTCAACTGGGCGGCGAGGGGCCGGTCGGCGGGGGGCATGTCGTAGCCCTGAAATTCCGTCGGCCTTACCCAAACCAGCGCTTCCGCTTCCAGCGGCCGCGCCACGCCCTTCCATTTCCTGCACGCATAAAGTGGCATCAATAGGTGAAAGTCCGCTGAATTCATCGAGGAAAAGGCAATCGGCGCGAGACAGGACGTCTCGACATCAATCCCCAGTTCCTCTTTCAGCTCTCGCACCAATGCCCCCTCAGGCGTTTCGCCGTCCTTGAGCTTGCCGCCGGGAAACTCCCAAAGGCCCGCCATTTCCTTACCCTGCGGTCGACGGGCCAGAAGCACCCTGCCGTCGCCGTCGATCAATGCGCCCGCCGCCACAATCAGCAGCCTTGCCATCTTTCGGCCTCAATTATTACCTGCCGCAAATTACCTGCGTGTTTCCGCTCTAAATCAAATTGAATCGAATAGCGCTATTTCTCAGCCGTTTCGGGCGGAAAATAGAGAACGTCGTCGTCGGCTTTCAGCGTGTCGAGCGTCTGACTGACAGCGCGCAAGGTTAAGAAGCGCTTTACGTTGTCTTCGACCGCCGTGAACGGCACGCCGCCGCTCGCCCGCCGCTCAAGCACTTGAAGGACATGCCAGCCGAATTCTGTCGAGAACGGCTCGGCGATGTCGCCAGATGGCGTAGAGAACGCCGCAGCCGCAAAGGGCGGCGTCATCATGTCCTTGGTGAACCAGCCGACCTCGCCGCCGAGCGGCGCCGTTGCGCGGTCGAGCGAGCGCCCCCGCGCGATCGCGCCGAAATCGCCGCCCGCGCGCAACTCTGCGACAATCGCCAGAGCTTCATCTTCGGTCGCAACCAGAATGTGGCGCGCCTTCACCTCGTCGCCGAGGCGGGTCACATCGACCTGGCTGTCATAGAGACGCTTGATGCGCTCGGGCGTCACCGCGGCCGCGACCCGGTCTTCCATGTAGGACGAGGCGAGAATGCGGTCGCGAGCGGCGACGAGCCGGCGCTGCACCGAGGGATCGCGCTGCAATCCTTCGTCGATCGCGGCCCGGGCGAGGAGACGCTGTTCAACAAACGCGCTGACCATCTCGCGCGAAAAGGCGGCCTCGACAGTGAGTTTTTCGCCGTCCTGGAGCTGACCGCCGGCTCTCGCGGCCGCGTCGATCTCGCTCAAATGGACGAAGCGGCCATCGACCCGCGCCACAATCGGATCGGCGAGATCGAGCGGCGGCCGGAAAATCGAATCGAGCGCCGACGCGTCCGAACGGGCGTTCCTGATTTCGTCGGCCGCCCACAAAGCGCATAGAACGAGAACGACGCTTGACCCGGCCGCGTAAGCGCGCCCGCTCCGCGACGGCAGCCACCTGAAGACTTCGGCAAAGGCGGCGGCCGACGCGCGCGCCGAGGCGGCGGAAAACTGCGCGGTCGAAACAACGGCGAGTTTCAGCCCCCGCCAGAGCGCGCTATCGAGCGCTTCGGCGAGTCGCCAGATCGTCCTGATCGTCTTCCATGTCGCCGCCGCAAGGAGGCCAAGCAAGCGCCCAACCTCGCCGGTCATTGCGGCGAGATAGGCGCCGGCGCCCCCGGATGCCCCTTTGAACTCGCGGCCATCCGGCGTCCGGACCAGCCCCTCATCCTGATCGTTGTCGTTAAGTCCTTGGGGCATGGGGACTTATCCCGCCTTCGTTGACAGTCACGGGGCCGCTCACTATCTCTCCGGCGCCCGTCCAGGCGGCTTGCTCGCCTCTCCTGCCGGCTTCGACATAAAACAGCGGCGCTTTTGATTTCATCGAGGCGTCTGCGGCATTCAATCTGAAGGTGCGTTCAACCATGGCGCTGTTCGGCCTCGCGAAAAAGATTTTCGGCTCTTCCAATGAACGCCGCATCAAGCCTCTATGGCGCCGCGTCGAAGCGATCAATGCGCTTGAGGACGAGGTCGCCAAACTGACCGACGCCGGCCTGATCGAGCGGACGGCCGCGCTGAAGGCGCGAGTCGCCGCCGGCGAAAGCCTCGATGCGGTCCTTGAAGACGCCTTCGCCTCGGTCCGGGAAGCGGCCAAGCGCGCGCTCGGCCAGCGCCATTATGACGTCCAGCTCCTCGGCGGCATCATCCTCCATGAAGGCAATATCGCCGAGATGAAAACCGGCGAAGGCAAAACCCTCGTCGCGACCCTTCCGGTCTTTTTGAACGCCTTGACCGGCAAGGGCGTCCACGTCGTCACCGTCAACGATTATCTCGCGCGCCGCGACTCTGAATGGATGGGCCGCGTCTACGAGCATCTCGGCATGACGACGGGCGTCATCGTCCACGGACTTTCAGACGCCGAGCGCCGGACCGCCTACGCCTGCGACATTACTTACGGCACCAACAACGAATACGGCTTCGATTATCTCCGCGACAACATGAAGGCGACGCGCGAGGAAATGGTCCAGCGCGGCCATCATTTCGCGATTGTCGATGAAGTCGACTCGATCCTCGTCGATGAAGCGCGAACGCCGCTGATCATCTCAGGGCCGACCGACGACAAGTCGGAGCTCTATATCGCAATCGACAGCTTCATTCCGCGTCTTGACGAGAGCGACTATGAAATCGACGAAAAGCAGCGCTCGGTCAGCTTCACGGAAACGGGGAATGAAAAGCTCGAAGGGCTTTTGAAGGAAGCGGGGCTCTTGCAGGGCGAGAGCCTTTATGACGCGATCAACATCTCAATCGTTCACCACGTCAATCAGGCGCTGAAAGCGCACAAGACGTTCCAGAAAGACAAGGACTACATCGTCCGCGGCGACAAGGTCGTCATCATCGACGAGTTCACCGGACGCATGATGGAAGGGCGCCGCTGGTCCGACGGATTGCACCAGGCGGTCGAGGCGAAAGAAAAAGCCGCGATCCAGCCGGAGAACCAGACGCTCGCCTCGATCACCTTCCAGAATTATTTCCGCCTTTACGAAAAACTCGCCGGCATGACCGGCACGGCGCTGACCGAAGAGGCCGAGTTCGCCGACATCTACAAGCTCAACGTCGTCGAGATCCCGACCAACCGTCCGATCGCCCGCGACGACATGGACGACGAGCTTTACATGACGGCGGCCGAGAAAAACAAAGCGATCGCGATCGAGATCGCCGAATGTCACCGCAAGGGGCAACCCGTGCTCGTCGGCACGGTCTCGATCGAGAAATCTGAGCAGCTCTCCGAGCTCCTCGGCGACAAGGCGTTCTGGCGCGATGTCGCAAAGACGCTGCGCGAGCGCGCCGACCAGCTGAAAGAAAAAGAAGCGGATCTGAAAAAGAAGATGCTCGAGCGCGCCGCTTATGTCGATGAGCTGGCGATCAAAAAAGTTCCGGTCCCGCACTCCGTCCTCAACGCGCGCTTCCACGAGCAGGAAGCCTCGATCGTCGCCGACGCCGGCAAGCCGGGCGCCGTCACCATCGCGACCAACATGGCCGGCCGCGGCACCGACATCCAGCTTGGCGGATCCGTCGACAAGCAAGTCCTCGACAGCCTCGCTGAAGGCGACGACGCCGAGACGATCGCGCGGAAGCGCGCCGAAATCGAGGCGCGCGTCGCCGACGAAAAGAAGAAGGCGATCGAGGCGGGCGGCCTCTACGTCCTTGGCACCGAGCGCCACGAAAGCCGCCGCATCGACAACCAGCTGCGCGGCCGTTCGGGCCGCCAGGGCGACCCCGGCTCGACGAAGTTCTATTTGTCGCTGCAGGACGATCTGATGCGCATCTTCGGCGACGGCATGGAAAAGATGCTGAAGCGCTTCGGCATCAAGCCCGACGAGTCGATCGAGCATCCGTGGTTCACCAAAGCCGTCGAGACCGCGCAGAAGAAAGTCGAGCAACGCAACTACGACATCCGCAAGAACCTCCTTAAATTCGACGACGTCATCAACGACCAGCGAAAAGCGATCTACGACCAGCGCAAGGAATTCATGGCCGCGAGCGAGGTCGACGACATCGTCGCCGACATGCGCGATCAGCTCGTCAACGATCTCGTCGCCGAGCACATCCCGCCGAAATCCTACGCCGAGCAATGGGACATCGACGGCCTTGAGAAGAAACTTGAAGAGATTTTCGGCCGCAACTTCCCGGTGCGCGAATGGGCCAAGCAAGAAGGCGTCGCCGACATCGAAATCGCCGAAAAGCTTAATCAGGCGGTGACCGATCACGCGGCGATCCGGGCAACCGACATCGGCCCGGACGTGATGCGCCGGATCGAGAAATCAATTCTTCTTCACGTCCTCGACACCAACTGGCGCGAGCATCTTCAAATGCTCGATCATTTGCGCTCGGTCGTCTGGATGCGCGGCCACGCGCAGCGCGACCCGATCAACGAGTTCAAGACCGAAGCCTTTGCGCTGTTTGAATCGCTGCTCGACGGACTGCGCCGCGACGTAACGCGCATGTTGATGCGCATCCAGGTTCAGCGTCCCGAAGACGCCGCGCCGCGCCCGCAAGCGCCGACGCGCACCATCGAAAGCCACGTCGACCCGCAAACCGGCGAGGATGAAGTCGCGCTCGCCGAGGCCGCTTCAAGGGAGCGCGCGCGCCGCAGCGCGTCTGCGGGGATCGGCACGATGACCGGCATCGCCCGCGCGCAAACGGTCGACGTGACGAAACCCGAAACCTGGGGCGCTGTGCCGCGCAACGCGCCGTGCCCTTGCGGCTCAGGCCAGAAATTCAAGGCCTGTCACGGGAAGTTCTGACGCCATTCAACGAGAGTTTGGTTTTACAAACCGCATGATTGATCTGCGACCTCGCAACAGCCCTGTCTGTCGCAAGTGGACTTGATTTCGGCTCTGAGGCCTAGATCCCTGAAAGCGCCTTGAATTGCGCCTTGACGCGCGTCGCGTCCGGGCCCGCCAGCCGTCCGATGCGGCGGACGATGCGATTGACATCGACGGTCGCAAGTTTAGCGGAACGCACCAGCGACGGCGCCGGAAGCCCCGCGGCCGACAAATTCCCGATTTCTATATCGCAGTCCCAACGCGGATTAGACGCGCTCGTAATCATGGCGAGCCAAACGAGGCCGTAGTCGGCGGTCATTGCGGACGAGCTGACGACGAGCGCTGGACGCTTTTTCTCGGCGAGCCGGTCCGCATACGGAAACGGCACGACGACGACGTCATAGGGCGCAAGCGCTTCAGAGGCCGCGATAGGCTTTTTCATCCGCCTCGCTCGCCCATTCGCTGAACACCGCAAACGGATCGTCATCCGCCTCGGACGAGGCGCGCTCAATCACGACGCCTTCAGCCTTGAAGCGATAGCGAAGGATGTCGCCGGGATGAAGACCCAGTTTTTCGCGCACGGCCTTCGGAATGACCGTCTGCGATTTGCTGGAGACTCTGGAAAAGGGCGCGCTCATGCGTAAGAAAGTAAGACATCTTACGCCCATTGGCAAGCCTCTGCGGGGAAAGGTTGCGGCGCAACCGGCGCGAGCGCAAACTCTGCGCTGTGGAGGACGCATGATGAGAAATTCCCGCACGATCGCTTTGGCGATAGGGCTTGCCGCAATCGCCCTCGCGGGCTGCGGCAAAATGACGAAATCCTCCAAGGACAAGCCCGGCGCCGGGGCTGTCATCTATGAGGCGACCGTCATCACCATGGACCCTTCAAGGCCTTCGGCGGCGGCGGTCGCGGTCAAGGACGGGAAAATTCTCGCCGTCGGCGACATCGACGATCTCGCCGAGGCCTATTCCGGCGCCTCGATCGACGAGACCTTCGCGCGCAAGACAATCCTTCCCGGCCTCATCGATCCGCATATCCACATGGCGCAGTCGTCCTTGATGCTGGCGACGCCGACGATCGCGCCGTGGCCGATGGCGACGGCCGAGGGAATGGTCGAGGGCTATCCGTCGCGCGAGCTGTTCTTTGAAAAATTGCGCGAGTTGGAGGCGGCCGCCCCGGCCGGCGAGCCGCTCATCGTTTACGGCTTTCACAATCTCGTTCACGGCGATCTGACGCGCGCCGATCTCGATCAGGTGACGACGACGCGCCCGCTGATCGTCTGGCACTATTCCGCCCATGATTTTTATCTCAATTCCAAAGCGCTTGAATGGACGAATGTCACCGGCGATCTGCACAAGCGGTTTGAAGGCGTCGACATCGACGCTAAAGGCGAGCCGACGGGACGCGTATATGAAGACGCTATTCCCTATCTGCTGCAAAAATTCGGCCCCATCCTGCTTGAGCCGAAGCGCACCGCAAGGGGCCTTGCGGACTTCACCCGCATGCTGAATTCGGGCGGCGTTACAACCGTCGCCGATCTCGGCTACGGCCTTTTCGGCTTCGACTATGAGAACGCCAATATCGCCCAGAATTGGATCTCGCCAGAACACTCCGGCTACAGAGTGTATCTCGTGCCGGAGCATCGCGCGTTCGAGACCGCCTATGGCGACAAGCGCGTCGAGGTCATCAAGGAAATGGCGGCCGGAACAAGAGCGACGCCGGCGCCCGTGCTGCCGCAGGTGAAGTTTTTCACCGACGCCGCCTTTTATTCGCAGACCATGCGGCTCTCCGATCCCGGCTATCTCTCCGGACAATCGAAGGGGACGAAGGGCCTGTGGGTGCTCGACCCGGACAAGATCGCCGACCTCCTCAAGCCTTATTGGGACGCAGGTCTTGGCGTCAGGATCCATTCCAACGGCGACGAAGCGCAGGACGCGACGTTGAACGCGCTGGAGACGTTGCGGGAGACCGGCGCCGACAACCGTTTCGTGATCGAGCATGGCGGATTGTTCTCGCCCAAGGAAGTAAAACGCGCCGGCGAGGCGAGAGCCGTCGTCTCGGCCGCCAGCCACTACGTCTTTTATATGGGCGAAATTTATCAGGCGGCGTTGGGGCCCGAACGCGGTCAATGGATCACGCCGCTCGCGTCCTTAAGCGCTGCCGGCGTTCCGGTGACCTTGCATTCCGACTCGCCGCTGGCGCCGCCCTATCCGCTGCGCGCCGCGAGCGTGCATCTGACGCGCGCAACGCGAGAAGGCGGCGTCCTGACGCCCACGGAGCGGCTGTCGCCGACCGAAGCGCTCGAAGCGATCACGATCGACGCCGCTTATGCCCTCGGCCTTGAAAACGAAATCGGGTCCATCGCGCCCGGAAAACGCGCCGATTTCACCATCCTCGACGCCAACCCGCTGGCGACAGCAGGCGAGGCCTGGGGCGATATCCCGGTATGGGGCGTCGTCCTCGAAGGCGAAAAGCGCCCCCTGGCGAAGTAAAGCGGCGGAAAAATGAGCGAGCCCCGCTCCCCCGCCTCTTGCGGGGGAGCTGTCACGCGAAGCGTGACTGAGGGGGCGCG
>JBBTJH010000129.1:0-6309 GCA_038059555.1 Pseudomonadota bacterium
GGATCGTCGCCGGCGCCGGAGAAGGTGCATCGCTTGTCAGGTCGATAACGAACGATCGCGGGGGCCTCAACGCGCGCGAGAGCGGGGATCAGACCGGGAAGGCGCGGGTCCTTTGTCGCCGGGTTGAAAGTCGCCCATAACCCCGGCCCGATCCTTCGCGCGTGAGGCTGATCTTCGCTTCTGGAAATATCGACGCGCACCGGAACGTCGCTTCCCCTGACATAGACCAGCGTCGCCCGATCGGCATCCGCCGGATCGAGCCGTCCATAGTCGCGCGTCCATCCCTCGCCGAGCGCTGCTGCAGGGTCATGCTTCGACAGGAGCGTGATAAGATGGCCGCCTTTTTCGTCTGGTGCTGTCATGACGCCGCTCGCTCAATATGCCCCTCACGAACGCGCCCGCCGTCGAGCAGGATCGTCCGGTCGAGCATGTCGGAGGGGATATGGTGATGCGACACGATGAGGATCGTTCGCCGGGCGCGCATCCTCCGGATGGCCGCGATGACTTCGTGCTGCGCGCCGGCGTCAAGATTGGCGAGCGGCTCATCGAGGATGAGGATCGATCCTTTGCCGGCGAGCGCCCGGGCAAGACACAAGCGCGCGCGTTCCCCGCCGGAGAAATTCTCGCCCGCCTCGCCGATTTCAGCGTCGAGGCCGCCCGGAATTCGCGCGACTTTTTCCGCAATCGAGGCGTCGCTGAGCGCGGCCCAGATTTCTGCGTCGCTAAGGGGATCATTGGCGAACGTGATCGCGTCGCGCACCGCGCCGGAAAAAATGCGGCGCTCTTGAAGCATGACGGCGAAGGCGGCGCGCCAGTCGCGAGGGGCAATGTCGCGAGCGCTAACGCCGCCCAGAGACAACCGGCCCTTCTGAGGCTCGTAAAGGCGCAAGATGATGTCAATGAGCGTGCTTTTTCCAGCGCCGCTCGCCCCGCGCAGCCACACGCATTCGCCCGGCGCGACAGAAAAAGAAACATCCTCAAGCGTTAGAACGCCCGGCTCATGGGCGAACGATATGGTGTCGAGACGCAGCGCGCCCTGAAAATCCCGCGCCGCCGGCGCCGCAAGCAGAGAGGCGACAGGGCGAATGGCGCGTCCCAGAAATGCGTCAAGCCGCTCAGCGCGGACCAAGGCGCCGGTGATCGAAGACGCGAGATCGTTGATCTTCTCAACCGGTTTTAGCAACTGGTTGAGAAGCGATAGCGACAAGGCAAGATCGCCGACCGACAGCGCGCCTTTCAGCGTCAGCAAGGCGCCGGCGCCAGTGAGAATGGCGACAGCGAGGCCGTTCGCAATCTGCATCCTTTGCTCAAGCCGGACAGCAGCCCGCGTTTCTTCGACGCCGGCCGCGAGTGTGAGCGTATTGCGGCTCTCAAAGCGCTCGCGCGTCGATGCTTCGCCGCCGACGGCGCGTACAAAACGGATATTCCGGATGATCTCTTGCGCAAATCCCGCAACCGCCCCCTCGCGGCGGCGCTTTTCGCGCGAGGTCGCCTGCAGACGGCCAGCGGAGCTTCTGACAAAAATAGCGAGAAGGGTGATGACGATGAGGCCAATCGCGCCAATCGCCGGATTGAGCGTGATCATCGCGCCGAGCGTCATAAGGGTAGTGACGGCGTGGCGAAACGCGACCGGCGCGGTTTTGCAAAAAAGCCGCGCGACCTGCCCGGTGTCGTCAACAAGGCGCAAGGCGACTTCGCCGGACTTGAACGGCGCGAGATCCGATATCGGCCGCTCAAGCATATCGGCGAGGATCGCCGCGCGAAGGCGGGCCGTCATGCGCTCTCGAAGTCGCGCGTTAAGGTTTTTTTCAAGTGCCGACGTCAAGGCGGCAAGTGCGGCGAGCGCGGCGCTGGCGAGGGCGAGCGCAATGACGGCCTGCGGTTTGGAAAGGGCGTCGAGGAAACGATCGACAGGGCCGGGCGCCGAGTGATCGAGCAAGACAGCGTCGATGACGTATTTCAGCGGGAAGACGGCTGCGAGCGCTGCGGAGGCCGCTAAAAGCGCCATCCCGTAGGAAGCGAGCGCCATCGCTCTGTCGGTCAGATAAAACCGAGAAAACCGCCGGATGATCGTCCAGCTGCTCGGGTGTTTGTGGCGGGGCGTCACGGCGCACTCTCCGTCATTTCGCCGTTGAAGGCGCGCGCCGCCATATCGACAAGCGCTTGCAGAGAAACGGCGGGGCGCGTTTTCATTCTGGTCAGCGATCGCGCGACGCGCTCTGTGATCAGCGCTTCGCCTACTCTCCAGGCAAGCAAGTCGCGCGATAGAGTTTCGCCGCTGGCGTCCCGATAGGCGCTGATCGCTCCTGCGACGGCGCGCCGGAGAGTTTCGTCGTCGAGACCGATGAAAACGGCATGCGCCATCATGGCGGCGAGAAATCCGCCAACATCATATTCGGGCGGGCCGGCTTGCGCGGCGTCGAAATCAATCAGCGCGGCTCTATCGCCTTCAAATAAAACATTGCCGAAATGGAGATCGCCGTGAAGGAGACCGCGCGCGGCGCTCGGCGACGGGGCCGCGTGGTCGGATAAAAGTTTCAAGGCGCGTTCGGCCGCAAGGCTCTCAAATCCGGCAAGCTTTTCGATCGCCGCTTCTCGCTCACCGCCGAAATCGACCAGCGGCAAAATATCCGGCGCTCTCGCCCGGTGAAGTTCGGCGAGCCGGCGCATGGCGCTGCGCGTGGCGGCGCTGTCGGGGTTCAAAAACTCCTCCGGCGGAAGCGGCGCGCCGGCGATCAGTTCCTGAATGGCGAGGTGCGCCTGCTCAACATAAGCGATGGGCGCGGGGCAGAGAGTTTTTGAAATCCGGCGCGCGCAAAGTAGCGCTGCAAGCCCGCGCACGCCGCGATTATCGCTGGCGCATTTTCCAATCAACGTATAAATCGCGCCGCCCAGCGCAATGCGCGCCGTGCAACTTTGTTCCGGCACATAGCGGAGGATCTCGATGCGGCTGGCGCGAATGCCCGACGTTCGCAGCGCATCGTTTATCTGCGGCGCCGCTGCCGCGTTGAATTCTCCGATGTCGGCCAGCGCTGCTGCGCCGCGAATTTTCCGGTCATTGGGAAAAAGCCAGGCGACGCCGCCAAGCGACAGAAGATGAAGGACGCCGGGGCCCGCTCGCGCCGGTCGCGGGTTTTCCAGAAGCGCTTTTTCATGCCGGGCGCCGGAAAGGCCCGGCTGAAAAAACCGCATGCCAATGCGCTGAAAATAGCGGCCGTCAGGATCGTCGCACTCCGCCAATGCGCCGATCACAAGCTTTCGCCGGGGGGAGAGCCGGGTCGAGACGATCTGAAGACTGCGCACGCGCGTCGTTGAGCCTGCCCTCAGCAATGCTGCGTTAAGCGCCGTCGCAAGCGCGGCGACGGACGGCGAGCCGAGCTCGCGCCCGGCGTCTTCCGGCGCCATGGAGAGCGCGCTCATTGCGGCGATGCCTTTAATTTTTGAAGGGTGATCGGCGCGGCCGCGCAAGCGGCAATCGGGGAAATTGCGGGAACAACAATTTCCCACACACTGGCCGCGTCCCGGCGGCGCAGGAGGATGCGGACGATCTCTTCTTGCTGATGAAACTCAATAAGCGGCGGCTCTTCATTTTCATCGCACGGCGCGATGATGGAGACAAATCTTGCGCTCCGCCCGGCAGTCGTTACGCAAATGCGCGTCGCAGGGGTCATGTCGCCATAGCGCCGCGAGACGCGGCCATCTTCCATCGTCATCATTTGCGGCAAGTCCGAGAAGACGCACAGTGTGAGATGCTCCGCCGTGAGGCGCGTTTCCCGGTCGTCGCTCGTCGCCTTCACTGCGCCGGCGATTTCAGGCGCCAGCTGGAAGCGCAAACGATAGTCATGCGCAGTTTCCGCAATCAGATCGTCGGCGATGACAAAGAAATCGTCGTCAGCAAAGAATATTCGGCGATGGTGAACTGCGTCATATTCGGCGCTGACAGCGCGCGAATGGATGAAAGCGGCATCGGGCGAGGGGTCGAAAGCGATGACTTCGGCAAACGCCGCCGGGCCTTTGATCTTCATTCTTTTCGCCCCGCGTTCATAGCGCGTCTGGCATTTTCCATCGACTTCGATCGTTGAATGCGCGGCGGTCGTGCGAAACGCTGCGCGCCAGTTGACCTCGCCGCTTTCATCGTAAGTGTAGCGGCCAGGGTCGACGATCAGCGGTTTGCCCCGGCCGAAGATTTCAACGCTGTGCAGATCGAAATGACCGTGATTGCCGTCGCCGAGCGGGCCGCAGTCGAAGACGAGCCAGCTCGGATCGCGCCGCGCCCGGCTTTGAAAAAACGCGTAGCCGCTATCGGGGAAAAGCGTGTTCAGGGCGCAGCTACCCTGAGATACGGTATCACCATCGCCCAGCAGGCTGGCCGCCTCGTCGATCATCTCAAGATAAGAGCCGCCATCCGCATCGCTGAGCGCTGCAATTTCGCCGTCCGGCCGATGGAAGCGCGCGGCGAAAGCGACCGCCTCGCGCAAACGATCTTTCAAAGCCGGGCGGATATCGCCGCCATTGTCCTTCAGCAGGCGGACAGCGTTCAGGAAATTGCGCAACACGATGCAATGGTAATGCGACGACTGCTCGCAGTGGCCGCCGTCGGCGCGAAAATCGGAAAGCGCGTTCTCATCAAGAGCCGCCGCCGCAAACGCGCGCCAATCGCGCGCCGTCGGCAATTGCGGAAACGCGATCGACACCAGCAAAATCGCGTAAAGCTCCAATGTGCGATGATTGCGCGCCGCATGGAGATTTTCGCAGAGCCACGATGTCTGACGCTCGATTGAATTAAAAAAAGCAAAGTCGAACGACTGGGGCAGAGATCCGAAATGCCGGCTGTCGCGATAGCCGGAATAGGCGAGGGTCCAGTTCTGCAAGCGGCGGCCGGTAACGTCTGCGGCGATGTGGCCGGGCGCGAGGCCCGCGTCGATCCAGCTCTGCGTGAGCGTGCGCCAGCGCTCGAGATAGCGCGCGTCGCCGGTCCGGCGCGTGCGATCGACAAGGCACGGAGCATAATAAAACTTGTGAAGGAGAACGCCCCACTCGACGTCATGCGACGGTGAGGCGCGCCAGTCGAACCGCTCGCCGAGATGATGGCTCTCACAATTAAAACGAAAGTCGCCAGCAAGTATTTCGTCGGCCGTCGCGGGCCCGCACTCGTTCCAGTCGACCGCAAAAGCGATGTGCGGCGATGGGCGCGTAGCGGTTCGGAGAAGCGTCTCGCTCATTCTGCGGCCGCCCTGTCGCGCTCCGTAAACAGCTGATGCAGCCGGCGCGTCGTCTGGCGCGAGTCAAATTTGAGGCGAATGGTGCGGCGCGCTTCGGCGCCGAGTCGCGCCCGGCGCGCATGATCGCGCATCAACAAGTCGATCGCATCGGCGAGCGCTGCCGCATCGCCCGGCTCGACAAAAAGACCATTGACGTCGTGTTCGACAATCTCGGGGATGCCTGAAATCGGCGTCGTCACGATCGGCAGCGCCGTCGCCATCGCCTCGGCAAGCACATTTGGAATGCCGTCGCGATCGCCGTTTTCAAGGACGTTGCAGGGGAGGGCGAACAACGAAGAACTCGCGTAAATCGCCGCAAGTTTTGCCTGCGGCGCCGGCGGGCAAAGCCTGACGATCTCGTCAAGTCCGCCCTTGCTGATCTGGGCTTTCAATGCGCTGGTCGCTTCGCCTTCCTCGCCGACAATGTCGCAGATGAACTCAGCGCCCCGCGATTTCAGTAACTCACACGCCTCAATGAGGGTGTTGAAGCCTTTCTTGTCCACATGCCGGCCGACAGACAAAATCCTGAAAAGATCGTCGTTGGCGGCGTCGGGCCGCGGCTTGAACCGAGAAACGTCCAGCCCGTGATAAATTGTGTGAACGCGGCTCGTCGCAATCTCGCCGCAACGCTCGTGAAGATGCTGGTGATTGGCGCCGGTGCACGTCACGACAAAGCGCGCAGACCGCATTTTGCGCGTCAGGAGATCGCCGGGATTGAGCTCTTTTTGATAGATATCTTTGGCGTGCGCCGTGAAGCTGAAAGGAATGCCGGTGAGCTCGCTGACAAACTGCGTGACGGTCGTCGCGCCGTGACAGAAATGGCCGTGAAGGTGCCGCGCGCCGCCGTCGCGATGGAGGGCGTCCGCGACCCATACCGCCTGCAGGAATTCTTTCAGGAAAACTTTTTTCAGCGCGCCGCTTTCGCTCCGGTACTGGCGCATCATCAGGGCGGCGCTTCGAAATGTCCGAACCAGCGAGCGCGGGCGCTTCAACGCCAGTCCAAAGAGCGGCCTCACGAAGGGCCGGATGTTTTGGGCGAGCCATGCCG
>JBBTJH010000129.1:6319-13202 GCA_038059555.1 Pseudomonadota bacterium
AAGCGACGACAGCGAGGGGAGGTAAACGACGTTTCCCGTCATGTCGCGAATGGCGGACGCGGCTATCTTCTCGCCTCTTTTCAACGCGTAGACGCTGAGCGACAGGCCTTCAGATTCGAGAACGAGAATTTCGTTGGTGATGAAACTTTCAGAAAGGCGGGGAAATCCTTTGACGATATAAGCGACCTCGACCGCGCGCCGGCGCCGGCGGCGGCGCAAATCGGCGATAAGCCCTGGCAGATTGGCGCTGGACGCGAAGGCGTTGACCGCGCGCGCGCGGGCTCTTTCTCCGAATTCGCCGGCAAGCTTTGGGTCGCGTAAAAATCGCTCAAGTGAGGCCGCGAGCGCTGCAGGATCGTCCGGCTCGACCAGCAGTCCGGTTTCTTCGTGAATAACAGCCTCCGGCACGCCGGAGATTTTTGTCGAAACGACAGGCAAGCCGGAGGCCATCGCTTCAAGTATGACGTTTGGCACGCCGTCGCGGTCGCCGTCGGCATCGATGCGGCAGGGAAGCGCAAAGACTGCCGCGTCGCGCATCAGGCGCACGATTTCCTGATGCGGCTGCTTGCCAGTCAACAGCACGAAGCTTTCAAGCTGTGCGGCGGCGATCTGACGGCGCAGACTTGCTTCTTCGGGGCCGTAGCCCGCGATTGCGCAGCGAAACGCAACGCCTCGGGCGCGCAGCAAACCGCAGGCGGCGACCAGCGTGTTGAAGCCTTTCTTTTCGCGCAGGCGCCCGACGGACAGAATAAGCGGCGCCCTCTCGCCAGCGGGCGTACGAGCGCCCGCGAATGTCGCTGGATCGATGCCGTGATAATGGCGGACGATTTCAGCCTTCGGCGCGATATTTTTCAGATACGCGGCGTTTTGATCGCTGCAGGTGGTGGTGAAGGCGGCCGCCTCAAGGTGACGGCGCAAAGTCGCGGGGGGCGTCGTGTAAATGTCTTTCGCGTGCGCGGAAATGGCGAAGGGAATGCCCGATAACCTGGAGGCAAGACGAGCAATTGCTGCGGGCCGGTCTATGAAATGCGCGTAGATGATGTCTGCGTCATCCGACTGCGCCGCGCCGGCAAGGCTCGCCGCTTGGCGGCAAAGCGTCAGCGCTCCAACGCCGTGCGATAAAAGCGCGTCAAGAACAACGCGAAGAGAACTGAAGGGCCGCCGCCGAAAAAAAGACAGAAGCTTTCCAGCGCCCAACGGCGCCGCCTTTGCGCGCACCAAGGAAACGTCCGGATGAACGATCTCATCGCTCGGGGGTTGAAGATAACGGATCGACAAGGAAATCCCGGCCGTTTCCAGCGCCAGAATTTCGTTAAGGATGAACGTCTCCGAAAGTTTCGGGAAACGCTTGACGAGAACGATCGCTTTCATCGGGCGCGCGGTCATCCGAACGCCCGGGAGTTTTGCGCGGCGAACCGCGCGGGCGCCGGCGCAAGGCGCTCGGCGTGGGCGGAGATATAGACAAGACCGTCCAGCGGAAGGCTCGCCCGCGAGGCGATCTGCAACTTCCCGCTGTTAAACATGCGATGAAGCGACGCGGTCAGCGTTTCGGGCGTCATCTCATCAGGGTGGAGGCACTCAACCATGCCCTGCGCCGCCATCCGCGACGCGCGCAGCCATTGTTCTTCGACGGGCCTGACGCGCGGCACGATCAGCGCAGGGCGCGCGAGCGACAACACCTCGCAGATCGAGTTATACCCGCCCATGGAGACGACATAGTCGGCGGCGTTGATGCAGGCGTTCATATCGTCCGCGAATTCCTGGTGAAACGCGCGCGGCGTGCCGGCCATCAATCGGGCGATCGCTTTACGCTCTGCCGCCGGCATTTCCGGGCCGGAAATGATCCATGAAAAAAACGGCGCGCCGCCGGGCCAGCTTTGAAGCGCTTGCCCATAAGCGTGGATCAGCGCCGCGCCGTCAGCGCCGCCGCCCGCTTGCACCAGAACAATCTTGTCGCCTTTGATCCCGAGCCGCGCGCGGATGTCTGAAACGCTGGTTGATCCGGGCTTGCGCCTTATGAAACCCGCATAGCGGACCATCGCTGCGCTTGCGGGCGGAAACGCATATTCCTTGACGACGTTGAACGCCTCGCGCGCGCCGACGACGAGAATATCGTCGTAATAACGCTGGATCTGGTCGTGATAATTGTTACGGGCCCAGACCTCCCGGGTTTTCGCCGGGGCGTCCAGTATGTCGCGGAGCACCAAGGTGAGGTGCGGCGGGGCGGGGCGGCGTGACAAAATTTCGAGCATCGGCTCGAGTTCGCGCATAACGCCGAGCGGCTTTTTATCGACCAGAACGAGATCGGGGTCGAAATCGACTGCGGCCGAGGCGATGATTGACGCGCGCATGCGCCTCACGCTCTCAACATCGACATCGAGGTGCTTCACGTCATATTGCCCGACGTCTGTCCGGTTGAGACAGGGCAATTTGACGTAGTCTATCCCCTTGGAGAGACGGAACGCATGGAGCATCGGCGAGCCGGTCACAATCAGGACATTCGTCTGCGAATTCCCTTCGACCAACGCCTCGGCGATCGCCGTCATGCGGCGAATGTTTCCCAACCCATAGGTGTCGTGGGAATAAATCAAAATCCGCATGCCCAGAGGCTCCTGAACGAGACCGGCGTCTGGAGAAATGACGTTTTTGCGACAGAGTTATTCCCGGCGGCTCAGGGAATTCTGAAGTGTGGGGCTAACCGGAAAGTAATGTGCGAAACTGCCGGGGCGGGTCCCCGGTCATTTCGGTCAACGAAGGAGAGCCCCTGATCGCCCCTGCTAGTGCTTCTCGCCTTGCGGCTTTTGCCGGCGCGGCAATTGGCGCCGCGGCTAAATAGCTGAAATTGCCGGGATTTTGCGTGGGAGATTGGCGCGCGCAGGCGGATGTGGCGTATAGAGGCCCGCCGGCGCGCGTCCCGGCGACCCTGAAGAGGCGAGACGGTGAGTAATGGCGGCTGAAATTGGTCAATTCGCGCTGATTATGGCGCTCTGCGCGGCGCTCGTTCAGGGCGTCTTCCCCTTTCTTGGCGCGTTAAAGCGCGATCTGGCGCTGGCGGCGATCGGGCGGTCGTCGGCTCTCGCGCAAGGGGCGCTCGTCGCAATCGCGTTTGCCGCTTTGACTGTCTCGCACGCCGTTTCCGATTTTACGGTTGTGAACGTCGTCGAGAATTCTCATTCGGCTAAACCGTTTGTGTACAAACTATCCGGTGTCTGGGGAAATCACGAAGGCTCGATGCTGCTCTGGGCGCTGATCCTCGCGGGATACGGCGCGGCGCTCGCGCTAACGAGCCGGCGGAAAGAGCCCTATCTCACCGCCAATGCGCTCGCTGTTCAGGGATTGGTCGCGGCGGCGTTCCTCGCCTTCATATTGTTCACGTCCAATCCGTTCGAGAGGGTTTTTCCAGGCCCTGCCGACGGCATGGATCTAAATCCTTTGTTGCAGGATCCAGGGCTCGCGATCCATCCGCCGTTCTTGTATCTCGGCTATGTCGGATTTTCGATCACCTTCGCCTATGCGATTGCCGGGCTTTTGCAAAAGCGCATTGACGCCGACTGGGCGCGGACGGTGCGCCCTTGGGCGCTTGCCGCGTGGGTGTTCTTGACGATCGGCATCGCGCTCGGCTCATGGTGGGCGTATTACGAGCTTGGCTGGGGCGGCTTTTGGGCGTGGGATCCGGTTGAAAACGCGTCGTTCATGCCGTGGCTTGCGGGGACGGCGTTTTTGCATTCGGTGCGCGTCGTTGAAAAGCGCGGCGTGCTGAAAGTCTGGACGGTGCTGCTTGCGATCCTCGCCTTTTCGTTAAGCCTCATCGGCACGTTTCTTGTGCGGTCCGGCGTGTTGACGTCCGTCCATGCGTTCGCGGTCGATCCGGCGCGCGGCGTCTTCATTCTTGGGATCCTTGCGGCGGTGATCGGCGGGTCGCTGACCTTGTTCGCGTTTCGCGCCGGGATGCTGAAAGCCGAAGCGACCTTCGATCCCGTCAGCCGCGAAGGCGCGATCCTTCTCAATAACGTCTTTCTGGTGACCGCGTGCGGCACCGTCTTTATCGGGACGTTTTATCCGTTGTTCATCGACGTCATCAGCGGCGAGCGGCTTTCGGTCGGCCCGCCGTTTTTCAATGCGACGTTCTTGCCGTTGATGGCGCTGATGCTGGCGATCCTGGCGCCGGGCGCCGCGCTCGCTTGGAAGCGCGCCGCGTTGAAAGCGAGCGTAATGCGGCTCTGGCCGGCGCTCGCCGCAGGTGGCGCAGTCGCGGCGATCGCGGCGTGGATCACCTGGCCGAAACCGATTGCGGCAGCAGCCGGCGCGGGGCTCGCGATCTGGGTCGCCGGGGCGACGCTGATGGATCTTGCGATGCGCACTAAGGCCTTTTCCCTGCCGCTGCGCGACGCTCTCACTCGCGCGCGCGGGCTGCCGCGCTCCTATCTCGGCATGATCCTCGCGCATCTTGGCATTGCAATTGTCGCGCTCGGCGTTCTGGGCGCCGGCGTCTGGCGCACGGAAACGGTTGCTCTCCTCCACAAGGGCGACGAGATAAAAGTCGGCGCTTTTGTTGCGCGGCTTGTCGATGTTGAAGAACTGAACGGCGCGAATTACGCCGCCGAACGCGCGAAATTTTCGATCAGCAAAGACGGCCGGCCGATCGGCGACATGGCGGCCGAGCGCAGGTTCTATCCGGTGCGCGGCATGCAGACGACGGAAGCGGCGATCCGCACGACGGTTGCGGGCGATCTTTATTTGACCTTGGGCGAGCAGGCGTCGCAAGGCGCCTGGGCGGTGCGCGCCTATTATAATCCGCTTGTTCTCTGGCTGTGGGTCGGCGCCGGCGTTCTGGCGCTCGGCGGGATCGTCGCCGCCAATGAAAGAACGGCGCGCAAAGATCAGCGCGTCGCGGAACTCAAGGGCGCCCAGGCGGCGGGGGCGGCTTAAATGTCGAGGCTGATCTTTCTGGCGCCGCTCGTCCTCTTTATCGTTCTTGGCGGCTATTTCGCGATTGGCCTGACGCGCGACCCGGCGCGCATTCCCTCCGTGCTGATCGAAAAGCCGCTCCCGGAATTTGACCTGCCGCCGATCGAGGGATTTGAAAAAGGCTTTGCCTCCAGCGATCTTAAAGGTGAAGTCGCGCTCATCAACGTCTTTGCGTCGTGGTGCGTTGCGTGCGGCATCGAACATCCGATGCTGATGGAAATCGCAGCAAAGGAAGACGTGCTTATCGCTGGGCTTGACTGGAAAGATCCCAAAGGCGGCGGCGCTCGCTGGCTCGCAAAAAACGGCAATCCTTATGCGTTTGTCGGCGACGATGCGCAGGGGCGCACCGCGATTGATCTTGGCGTCACCGGCGCGCCGGAGACTTTCGTCGTCGATCACGCGGGCCGCATCAGGTACAAGCAGATCGGGCCGATCACGCCGCAAATCTGGCGGGATACGCTAAAGCCGCTGGTCGAACAGTTGAAATCGGAAGGGGAGGCGGCGCGTGACTAAGTTTCTCGCGGTCTTGACGCTGACGCTTGGCGCCGCGCTCGCGGCTTTGCCGCCCGCGGCGGCGGTCGAGCCGGACGAAGAGCTCTCAAACCCCGCGCTTGAAGCGCGCGCGCGGGACATCAGCCGGCAATTGCGCTGCGTCGTCTGCCAGAGCCAGAGTATCGACGATTCAAACGCGCCGCTCGCCAAGGACATGCGAATTCTGGTGCGCGAGCGCCTTACCGCTGGCGACAGCGATGAAGAAATCTACGCCTACCTTGTCGACCGTTATGGCGATTACGTGTTGCTCAATCCGCCGGTGCAGTCGAATACGATCGTTTTGTGGGCGGCGCCTTTGCTGATTTTTCTCGTCGCTGGGGCCTCGGCGTTTTTCTATCTCGCGAGGATGCGCCGCGACGCGAGAGCTGCAGCAGCTCTCACCGGCAACGACGAAGCGGCTCACTGACCCATGACGATTTTCTGGATCATCGTATTCGTCATCGCGCTCGCGTCGGTCGCGTTTATCGGGGCGCCGCTGGCGCTCGGCGCGCCGGCGAAAGGCGCCGCCGAAAACGATCCGCCCCTTCCTGACGACGCCATCGATCGCGATCTTGACTATGGCCTCATTGACGGCGAGGCGGCGCGTGAAGCGCGGCGCGACGCGCGTGCGGCTGCGGCCTCAGCACAGCTCGCGCCAGCGCCCGACCGCGTTGCAGGCGTAACGCGGTTTATCGCGTATCTGAGCCTTGGCGCCGCGCCGCTGGCGGCGGTGATCCTCTATCTCAATCTCGGGTCGCCGCAATCGCTTGGCGCCACGTCGCGCCCAGAGGCGAGCGCGGAGCCTGGCGTCGGCGGCGATATTGCAAGTCTCGAAGCGCGCACGCTCGCCTCGCCCGGAGACTTTGACGCGTGGATGGCGCTCGGCGACGCTTATGCGTCAAGCAATCGCGCGGAGGAGTCGGCGCGCGCCTTTGCGCGGGCCGTATCGCTGCAACCGAACGACGCGGCCGCGCAAGCCTCCTACGGCGAAGCGCTGACGATGCAGGCGGGCGGCGCCGTCACGGGCGAAGCGCGCGAGGCTTTTGAAGCGGCGGCCAAAATCGCGCCGAACGATCCGCGGGCGAACTATTATCTTGCGGAAGGGCGTTATCAGGTCGGCGCCATTGAAGATGCGGTGCGCGGCTGGGCGGCGCTGCTTGAAAATGCGCCAGAAGGCGCGCCGTGGTTCAACGCCGTTGCCGCCCGGATGACGGAGGCGGCCGCGCAAGGCTCGATTGCGCTCGGCTCTCTTGGGCTCAGCAACGCAACGCTGCAGAAGATCGCGGAGGAACAAAGCCCCGCGCGCGCCGAAGCGGCGCCGGCGACCGATCAAGCAGCCGCAATCGCCGCGCTGCCGGAAGACGAGCGGCGCCAGATGATCGAG
>JBBTJH010000130.1:0-9181 GCA_038059555.1 Pseudomonadota bacterium
GCGAAAAAAGCCAAGCGCACCAAGCGCAAGGCCAAAGCGAAAGCGGCTTAAGGTCTACGGTTCTTACTGACAAAGCCGCGCCTCGAAAGAAATTTCGGGGCGCGGCTTTTTATTGCGCCGGTCCCTTTGCGTCATGCGCCGGCGCTTTCGGCGATCAGCGTGTCGCCCTCTCGCCCGACGACGCGCAGCCGCGCGACATCGCCGGGGCGGAGCCCCGCTTCTGAAAAGCGCGCCGGGGCGAAATTTCCAAACCTTCCCCTGCCGCCGCTTTCGATGACGGCCTCGCCGGTCGTTCCGATCAGGCTGTCGAGAAACCGCGATGTCGCTTCGCTCCCCGCCGTGCGAAGCCGCCGGGCCCTGTCGGCGACGATGTCGCCCGAGAGTTGCGGCATGCGGGCGGCCGGCGTTTCTGAGCGCGCGGAAAACGGGAAAACATGGGCGTAATTGATGCCGGCCTCGTCGATGAGGCGAACGCTATCGAGGAACATCTCCTCGTCTTCGGTTGGAAATCCGGCGATCAGGTCGGCCCCGAGCGCTATCTCCGGGCGCCGCGCGCGCAGGCGTCTACTGAGATCGATCGCGTCCTCGCGCGAATGGCGGCGCTTCATTCGTTTCAGGATCATGTTCGACCCCGCCTGCAACGAGAGGTGCAGATAAGGCGCAAGGCGCGCGTCGCCGGTTAACCTCTCGAAGAGCTCATCGTCGATTTCGGCGCAGTCGACCGACGACAGGCGAAGTCGAAAAAGATCTGGAACCGCGTCGAGGATCGCGGCGACCAGCCGGCCAAGTCGCGGCGCGCCGTCGAGGTCTTGCCCCCATGAGGTCATGTCGACGCCGGTCAAGACGATTTCCGGGTGGCCATGATCGACGAGACGGCGAACCGAAGCGATAGCATCGTCGATGCTGACCGAGCGCGACGGGCCGCGCCCGAACGGAATGATGCAAAACGTGCAGCGATGGTCGCAGCCGTTCTGCACCTGCAGGAAAGCGCGCGCTCGGTCGCCATAGCCGTCGATCAGGTGCGCCGCGTTCTCGCGCACCGACATGATGTCGTTGACCCGCAGCCGCTCGCCGCCGCCGGCTTGCGCGTCCCACTCGCCGGCGTCGAGTTTTTCCGCATTGCCGATGACGGCGTCGACTTCCGGCATTGCGGCGAAGGCGGCCGGGTCGATTTGCGCCGCGCAACCGGTGACGATGAGGCGCGCTGTCGGATTGGCCTTGCGCGCGCGGCGGATCTGCTGGCGCGTCTGGCGCACCGCTTCATTGGTGACGGCGCAGCTGTTGATGACAACGGTGTTTGAAAGCCCGGCGCCGCCGGCGAGACGGCGGATCGCTTCCCCCTCGGCCAGATTGAGCCGGCAGCCCAATGAGATGACGCGCGGAGCGGACATGAGTTAGTGGCGCAGGTTGCAGGTTGCAGGGAATGAGCGGCCGATTATTTGTCCTACAACCTGCAACGGGCGAGCTGCAACCTTAGCTCTCCATCGCGAGCAAAATCGCGAATCCAAGGACCAAAAACAGGGCGAACGGAAAAAACGCGCCGAGAACCGGGGGCACGACCCCGAGCTTTCCGACGGCCAGCATCAGGTTTTCCGCGACGAAATAGACAAAGCCGAGCGCCGCGCCGCCGGTGGC
Organism: Pseudomonadota bacterium; assembly: GCA_038059555.1. Taxonomy (GTDB): domain Bacteria; phylum Pseudomonadota; class Alphaproteobacteria; order Caulobacterales; family Parvularculaceae; genus Amphiplicatus. The sequence continues at coordinate 1,636 of JBBTJH010000130.1, forward strand.
GCGCACAAGCTGGTTGCCCTGACGGCTGACGCCGAACCCGGCGATCGCCCCCAAGAGCGGCATCAACAGCGTCGACATCGGTTTTGAAAACCGACCGAGCAGCGAGGTCGTCGCGGGATTGGCGTCGGCGCCGTCGCTCCTAAGCTGCGCGATCTGACGGATGATGGTCGGGATCGAAGAGCGGTCGGGATTTAGCGTCAGCGCAAACAGGAGTTCGGGATTGAGAGACGTCGCCCAAACCCGCGATTTTTCCTCATTCGCCGCCGCCGTCGGATCGGAAGCCTCTCGCACGTTGAAAAGGCGCCACGCTCCGTTCTCGAAAACGGCGGATTTTGCCTCCGTCACCGACCGGACGAGGCCTCTGTCGTCGAGATCGTAAATGTTGACGTCTGTGAGCTTTACGCTGTCGCCGATGCGCGCCGCGGCGGCCGCGCTGACGATCTCGCCTTCATAGGTGACGCGGATGTTGGTGCGGGTCGAGGCGTCATGCGTGAGGCCGACGGCGTAATCATTTGCCGCCCAATAAGCGAGGCGTCCCGACCCTCCGACGACGACAAGCTCATGATAGGCGAAGTGCGCCGTCGCAATTGCAAAACAGGAAATGCCGATCGGCGCCAGCACCCGCTGAACCGACATCCCCGCCGCCCGCATGACGACAATTTCGCTCGAGAGGTTAAGCGCCGACAGCGTGACGACCGTCGCAAGGAGGGCGGCGAAGGGGGTGAACTGGCTGACGATCTCCGGCGCGCGCAGCAAAATATACTGAACGATTGAATCGGACGTCGCCCCAGGCGCCGCCATGATCTCCTCGGAGCGATTGAGAAGATCGAGCGCCTGCAGGACGATGACGAAAAAGGCGAGCAGTCCGAGAAACCGCGTGGCGAAAAGCCGTCCGACATAACGAAGGAAAACGCTGTCCAGCTCCTTCATCAAACGACGCTCCGGCGGAGAGGATCGCTGTCTCCCTCGGCGCCCGGGACGCGCACGGTCTCCTCCTCGCGGCTCTCAGCCGCTCTCGCATTGCGAGCCTGATCGACAGACCCGCGATAGATGACGACGCTCAAGGTGACGAAAGCCGCAAACAGCCCCCACATCGACACATAGGGCGAGATTTGACCGAGCGCCGCGCTGACGAGCCCCCATTCCTGGAGAAGCTCGTGGTAAACGATAAGGATGGCGACGCCGAGAACCGGCTTTAAATTTGACGCCTTGCGCCGGCTGGTGACGCCCATCGCGACCGCGAGAATTGGGAGGGTCAAAAATGTCAGCGGGTGAATGATCGTCCAGTGGAACTGGGCGCGATAGGGAAGCCACAAAGGCGATGAACGGGCGTTCGGGGCGATCAGCAGCCTGACGATTTCCGTGAACGTCGCTTCATCCGCTTCGCCGCCGCGCGGGCGAAAGGTCGCGATCGCCGGAAGCCCGATTTCAAGGTCAAAACTGTCAAAATCGAGCGTGCGCAGCCTCTCGCCGTCATTGTCGATGAACAGCTGACGGCCTTTTGAAAGTTTCAGCAACAGGCGCGAGATTTCCGGATTGGTCGAGATGCCGCCTTTTTCGGCGGTGATGATCGTGCGCCGGCCTTTCTTTTCCCGCATCTCGAGAAAAATGTCGGTCGCTTCCTTTGCGGCCGCATCGACTTTGCCAAGCCGGATCGTCACGTCGTCGGTGATATCGACGAACTCGCCTTGCGGGATCTTGATGCCGAAGGCCCCGCTCGTCACGTCGAAGCGGATTTTGTCGTACTCGTACCGTGCGTAGGGCTTGATGTACCCGACCAGAAAGAAATCGAACGCCGCGAGGAGCAGCAACAGCGCATAAACGGGCCGCAGCAGCCGTCCGATCGACGCGCCGCTCGAATTCATCGCGTCAAGCTCGCTCGACATCGACAAATTGCGAAAGGCCAGCAGGACGCCGAGAAAAGCGCCTAGAGGCAGGGCAAGGCTCAGATAATGCGGAACAAGATTGGCCAGCATCCGCCAGACGACATCGACCGGGCCCTGCTCGGCGAGGACGAAGTCAAACAGCCGCAGCATATGCTCGATCAGCAACAGCATGGCCGCGACCGCCAGCGATAGCGTTAACGGGGTGGCGACTGATCGCAGGATGTAGCGGTCTAAAAGACCCATTGGCGAATTGGCGCCCTTTTCGGGCCATGTTGCGTTTCGAAACGGTGTCGAAGGCCGTCTGTAGCGAATTCCGCGCCAGCAAGAAAGCGAACCCTTGGCCTTCCCGAGAAGGTGAGAGCGCGCTGGCTGCCAGGGGCGTTAAGACGGGTTCAGCGGCTGGCGACGATCTCCCGGTAGTCGGCGAGCAAGCGGTTAAGGATGGCGTCCCACTGGAAGGCGGCGCTTTTCGCGCGAGCGGCGTCTCCCATGCGGCGTCGCAATGCCGGGTCGGCGGCAAGGCGCCCGAGCGCCGCCGCGAATTTCTCCGCGCTCTTCGCGTCGTCCACGAGGACCCCCGTCACTCCTTCATCGACGAGCGACCGGCTGCCGGAGGCGGCTGCGCAAACCGCAGGAACCCCGCTCGCCATCGCCTCCAGCGTCACATTGCCGAAGGTCTCGGTGATGCTCGGGTTGAAGAAAATGTCAGCGCTCGCGTAAGCGCGGGAAAGCGCGTCGCCGTCGAGATGTCCGGTGAACGCGCCGCCAGTGAGAATTTCCTCAAAATATTTGCGCTCAGGACCGTCGCCGACGATCAGCGCTTTTATGTTTCCATTCGCGGCCCGCGCCAATTTGACGGCTTCCGCGAATATATCGAGGCCCTTTTCAAGAACGAGGCGGCCGACAAACCCGATAACGATATCGTCGTCTTCAAAGCCGAGCGACCGGCGCCACGCGTCATCGCGCCGCTGCGGGTTGAATTGAGCCTGATCGACGCCGCGCGCCCAAAGCCTTATGTCGCGGCCGATCTTGTCGCGCGTCAATTCATCGACCATTGACTGCGACGGCGCATAAACCCGCTCGCAGCGATCATAAAAATAACGCATGTACCGGGTGATGTGCGGCTCGAGCCAGCGCATCCCGTAATATCGCGGATAGGTGTCGAAGCGCGTGTGAAAAGACGCCACGGCCGGAATGCCTTTTTCGCGCGCGTAATTGAGCGCAGAAAGACCGAGCCAATCGGGCGCTGCGACATGCACAAGCGTCGGAGAAAAAGCGTCGAGGCGGCGACGCGCCTCGCCATTGAGGCCTAGGCCCAGCCGGTATTCATTGCGCCCGCCTGGCAGCGCGATCGACGGCACGGAGACGAGATCTCCCTCATGCCGGAAGGCCGGCGCTTTCGCGGTTGGAGCGAAGATGAGCGCCGCCTCGCGATTGGCCTCGATCCGCGCGACCAGGCGATTGAGCGCCTTTACCGGCCCGTCGACGACGTAGTTGTAATTGCCGGAAAAAAGCGCGACCCGCAGCGACCGCGTCGCCGGCGCGGGAGGAAACTCGACTTTTGCCAGCGCTTTCATCATCGATCGAACCGCTTAGCTTAAAAGCCTCGCGCCGGAAACGGGCGAAATTGGGGTCAGCCGTCCAGTCGTCCCTCGGTCCAGTCCCAGAACAGGGCGGATATGTCAGGACCGCCGAAGCGGCGAATTTCCTGAACGCCGGTCGGCGAGGTGACGTTTATCTCGGTCAGAAAATCGCCGATGACATCGATCCCGACCAGAATAAGGCCGCGGGCGGAGAGCGCAGGCCCGATGCGATCGCAGATCTCCTGATCGCGTTCGGTCATTTTGACCGCTTCGGCCTTGCCGCCGACATGAAGGTTCGAGCGCGTCTCGCCGCTCGCAGGTATGCGGTTGAGTGCGCCGACGGCCTCCCCGTCGAGAAGGATGATGCGCTTGTCGCCTTTGCGGACGGCGGGGAGGTATTTTTGCGCGATCACGGGCTCAGCGAAGGATTGCATGAAAAGTTCGGTCAGGGCGTTGAAATTCGAATCGTCCGTCGTCAGACGAAATACGCCGGCGCCGCCATTGCCGTAGAGCGGCTTCAAGATCATGTCCCCGTGTTCCTCGCGAAAATCGCGGATGCGCGAGAGGTCGCGGGTGATAAGCGTCGGCGGCGTCAGGTCGGGAAATTCAGCGACGAACAGCTTTTCCGGCGCGTCGCGGATCGAGCGCGGGTCATTGACGACGAGAACGCCGGGGGAGAGCCGCTCAAGCAGGTGCGCGGCCGTGATATAGGCCATGTTGAACGGCGGGTCCTGACGCACCAGAACCACATCAACGCCATGAAGATCGAGGATTTCCTCCGCCGCAAGCGTTGCGTGCGCGCCCTGTTCGCGTTTCAAGGAAATCGCCTTCGCCGCGCGCGCCGAAACCCGCCCGTCGCGCATCGCCAGCATCTGCGGCTGATAAAACCAGATCTCGTGTCCTCGCCCTAAGGCTTCAAGCGCGAGATCGAAGCTCGTGTCGGTGTTGACGTTGACCGCGCTTACCGGGTCCATCTGGATGGCGATTTTCATGAGCCGCGCCCTTCATAGGTCACGACGCCGTTAGGCCGGGCGCTCGCGTCGATCAAGCGCTAAGGCGACGATCAAGCGGATTTGAGGGTGTTAGAGCGGCTTCACAAGGACGTGGCTGACGACTTTATCAACGCCGCTTATGGACCGCGCGATGTCGAGGGCGGCGGCAAGGTCCGCGTCACTGCCGGTGACCCCGAGGAGGTAGACCGTGCCCTTCGAGACTGACGCCTTGAACTGCCCGGCCTTGACGTCGCCGTCGCCGATGAGGCGTGCGCGCAACGTCGCATCGATGCGGCTGTCTTCAAACCCCTGTCCGAGCGTGGTGCCGTCGCCGACGATGATTTCGTCGATGACCTGATCGACGCCCTTCGCCTTCCAGGCGTTATCGATCAGCTGTTTGCGCCCATCTTCGGATTTCATGGTGCCGGTCAGCATCAGCCGGCCCTCGTAAATCGTCAGATCGATATCGCTGTAATCATGGCTGCGGTCAGCGAAGAGCACGCCCTTCAGCTCCGCGCTGGCGCCGATGTCTGAAAAACTTTTGTCGAGATTTGGGCTCGTGGCGCAGCTCGCGGCGGCGAGGATCAGGGCTGACATTAGTCTTTTCATCTTCGAAACGCTCCTCAACGTGGATTTGCGGCGCCGGATTATCAATTGCCGTGCGCCGGGCGTTAACTGCAAGCTGCGTCACGGATCGGCGCGCCAAGCGTCGGTGAGAATGGCGACGCGCCAGCCTGAAACCGCCGCAATGTCATATCGGACTGCAAATTCGACGAATTGAGGGCGGAGCGACAGGAAGCTCCCCGCCGCGCGCTCAAGGCGGCGGCGCCAGGAAGGGGTGACGGCGAGGATCGCCGCGTCGATATCAGGGCGCAGCTTGACCTCGACAAAAGCGAGGAGGCGACCGCGCCGGGCGATCAGGTCGATCTCGCCTTGCGGCGCCCGAAAGCGCCGTTCGAGAATTTGATAGCCGCGCAAGATATAGGCCGCAGACGCCGCAAACTCCGCCAGGCGGCCTGATTGTTCGGCGCGCCGTCGACGCGTATTCGCCGCGCCATTGTTCGTCATTTGCCGCCCCTCAAGGCAAGCGCCCGCTCATAGGCGGACTTTTTCGCAATGCCGAGCGCATCGGCGGCGGCGGCGGCGGCGTCTTTTACGCTCATCGCGACAAGAGCCGCCACAATGAACGCGTCGATCTCAGCTGGCGTCGCTTCTTCCGGCGCATCCGGGGGAAAGACGAGAACGACGATTTCGCCCTTCGGGGCGGCGGCTGAATATTTCGCCGCAAGATCTGGAAGCGTTCCTGCGTCGAATTCTTCATAGAGCTTTGTCAGCTCGCGCGCGACGATGGCGCGGCGGTCGCCGAACGCCGCCGCCATCGCTTCAAGGCTGTCGCCAAGGCGCGACGGGCCTTCATAGAAAACGAGCGTCGCTTCAACGGCGGCGAGCGTTTTCAGAAAGGCGAGGCGCGCTTCCGCTTTGGCCGGCGGGAAACCGGCGAATAAAAATTTCTCGGTCGGCGCGCCGGACGCCGACAACGCGGCAATCGCCGCCGACGGACCTGGAAGAGGGATCACCTTGACGCCGGCCTCTCGCGCCGCGCGAACGAGGCGAAACCCCGGGTCGGAAATCAGCGGGGTGCCGGCGTCCGAAACGAGGCAGATAACCGCGCCCGCCTGAAGCGCCGCGATAATTTCAGGCTGCGTCTTCTCGGCGTTGTGCTCATTATAGGCCGTGCGCGGCGTCTTGATCTGATAGGCTGCGCAAAGTTTCGCGGTCTGACGCGTGTCCTCGCACAAAATCCGGTCCGCCGCCGCAAGCGTTTCAACGACGCGGTACGTCACGTCTTTCAGATTGCCGATCGGCGTCGCCGCCACATAAAGGCCGGGTTCAAGGGTCATAATCGCCAGTCGTTGGAGACCTTGCGTCTTTGTTCGGGGTAATGCGCCGGCCCGTCAATGACTTAGATTTAATCTCCTCGCCGCACTGGGTTTTGTCCTCCGCAGCAAGGGGCTGGCGCCCGGAGATCCAGCTTGTCGATTGAGCTCGCCTTTGCCCGCGAAACCGGGTTTCTCTTTCGCGCCCGGCGAGCTAAGGTCCGGCGCGCCAAACGGCGGGAAATTTGCGGGCAGGTCATCATGCGTAATTGGTCGATTAAACGGTTGGCGTTCGGCGTCCTGACGAAAGGCCTCGTCGGCGCCTGCGCGTTGGCGATGGCGGCCTGTTCGTCGGCGCCCGACAAGGGCCCGGTCGTTGTCGAAGATAGCGGACCGCCGGCCGATCTCGGCGAGCCACTCCCCGACGGCCAGGAGCGCGCGCGCTATGACGAGCTCAATTTCGCCCGCCCGCTGCACATGCAAAACGCCGACCCGGTGCGCGTTGGACTTTTGCTGCCGTTCTCCGGCGGTTCGGAAGCGGTGCAGAAAGTCGCCTCTTCGATGTTCGACGCCGCGCAGCTCGCAGCGTTCGAGGCGGGTGACGATCGCTTTTTGATCATCCCAAAAGACACGCGCGGCACGCCGGAGGGCGCCGCCGCTGCGGCGCGCTCGGCGCTCGCGGAAGGGGCTGAAATCATTCTCGGCCCGCTGTTTTCAGAAACGGTTGCGGCGGCAGCGCCAGTCGCGCGCGCCGCGAATGTGCCGCTGATCGCGTTCTCCTCCGACATGCAATCGGCGGGCGAGGGCGTCTATCTGCTGAGCTTTCCTCCGGAAATCGAAATCGCGCGCGTCACCGAATTCGCCATGCTGCGGGGCAAGGAGCGCTTCGGTTTGATCGCGCCGGCGAACGATTACGGCCAGCGCGTCGCGACGGCGTTCAACGAAGTGCTGGCGCTTCGCGGCGGCGTGCTCGTGCACGAAGAGCGCTATGAGCAAGACCCCGACAAGATGCTGGCGCCGGCCAAGCGCCTCGCTGCTTATTCGAAAGACATCATCCCGCCGGAACTGCGTCACGGCTACGATCCGACAAAGCCGGGATCGACCGGCGCCTCGTCGGGCAACGCGCAAGGGTTTCAGGCCGTGCTGATGCCGGAACAGGGAACCTTGCTGCGTGCGCTGGCGCCGCTCCTTCCCTATTATAACGTCAA
>JBBTJH010000131.1:0-3860 GCA_038059555.1 Pseudomonadota bacterium
TGGCCTCTCCCAAGGGAGAGGCGAAGAAAGAGGCGCCCGCCTCTCCCTTGGGAGAGGCCAGCGAGCGCAGCGAGCGGGTGAGGGAACCATCTATCAAAAAATTGATGCGCCCACCTCACGCGCCAAACCTCAGACGGTTAACGAGGCATAATCGCTGCACCTTCGCTCTCCATGAGGGCGCGCCATCTCCTGATTGCAGCAATGTGGGTCAATATTCTCGCCGCGTCCGCGACCGCGGAGACGATTGTGGTGCGCCCAGATCCTTGTCCGTTCGCGGCCGAGGCCCCGAAGATCATCACCCTTTCCGGGGTCGAGGCGATCGATCTGAACCCCAATCGCGCCCCAAGCGACCATATATTGGTGCTCTATCCGGTCCCGGTGAAAGGCTGGGCGTCCGCCCGCCTTCTCGCGCGCTTCGATCTTGAGGGCGCGCCGTCCCGCCGTCGCGGCGGCCGGGGATGCCGTTAAGCCTTTCGATGGACAAGCCCGGCGGGGCTTTTTAAGAGACGGCTCCCTTACCCGCCGGAGCCCTCGATGCGCCTGTCCCGCTTTTACCTTCCTGTCCTCAAGGAAACCCCTTCCGAGGCGCAGATCGCGTCGCACCAGCTGATGCTGCGCGCCGGGATGATCCGGCAGCAAAGCGCCGGCATTTACGCCTGGCTGCCGCTCGGGTTTCGCGTGCTGAAAAAAATCGAGCAGATCGTGCGCGAAGAACAAAACCGCGCCGGCGCCGTTGAAATGCTGATGCCGACCATACAGTCGGCCGAGCTGTGGCGCGAGAGCGGGCGTTACGAGGCGTATGGCAAGGAGATGCTGCGCATCAAGGACCGCGCCGACCGCGAAATGCTCTATGGTCCGACGAACGAGGAAATGATCACCGAGATTTTTCGCGCCGGCATTCGCTCGTACAAAGACCTTCCGAAGATGCTCTATCATATTCAGTGGAAGTTCCGCGACGAAGTGCGGCCGCGTTTCGGCGTCATGCGCGGGCGTGAGTTTTTGATGAAGGACACTTATTCGTTCGACGCGGATGCGGCGAGCGCGCGGGCGAGCTATAACAAGATGTTCGTCGCTTATCTGCGAACTTTCGCGCGAATGGGGCTGACGTCAATTCCGATGCGCGCCGATACGGGCCCGATCGGCGGCGATCTATCGCATGAATTCATCGTGCTTGCCGAAACCGGCGAGAGCGCGGTTTTCTGCGACCGCAACCTTCTCGATCTTGCGGTTCCCGGCGCCGACACCGATTTCGCCAGCGATCTTCAGCCCCTTATCGACCGCTACACGTCCTATTACGCGGCGACCGAGGAAAAGCACGACGCCGCCGAGTTTGAAGCCAAGGTTGGAAAGGGCGACCGGATCGCCGCGCGCGGCATCGAAGTCGGCCACATCTTTTACTTCGGCGAGAAATATTCAGCGCCGATGCGCGCGATGATCACGGGCCCCGACGGCAAGGATCGCCCCGTTGAAATGGGGTCCTACGGCGTCGGCGTCTCGCGCCTCGCCGGCGCGCTCATTGAGGCCTATCACGACGAGGCGGGCTGCAAATGGCCGGTCCCGGTCGCGCCGTTCCATGTCGGCCTCATCAATCTGAAGCAGGGCGATCCCGGCACCGACGGCGCCTGCGTTAAAGCCTACGCAGCCCTCGATGCGGCAGGCGTTGAGGTTCTCTATGACGACACCCCCTCGCGCCCCGGCGAAAAGTTCGCGCGCATGGATCTGATCGGCTTGCCGTTTCAGCTGATCATCGGGCCGCGCGGGCTCGAAGCCGGCAAGGTTGAGGTCAAGCGCCGCGCCGACGGCCATCGCGACGAGGTATCGCTCGACGCCGCTCTCGACATGCTGAAGCGGGATGTGCGCTCCGCGCTGAAGGTCTGACGCGGGTTCTTGATGTCGATCAACCCGGCGCCTGCGGCCCGGCGCATCTTCTGATAGCGCCCGTCGCGGGCGTTGTTCAAAAGGAGCGATCGATGAAAACCAATGTCGGCATGCTGGACCGGATCGTCCGGCTCGCGATTGCGGCCGCCGCCTTTTATGTATTCTTCACCGGCGAGCGGCCGGTCTGGGAATATGGCGCGCTGGCCGTCGGCGTCATCATGGTCCTGACGGCGCTTTCGGGATTTTGCCCCCTCTACCGGCTGGCCGGGTTCAAGACCTGTAAAACGTCCAGCCTTTCCTGATCCGCCGCGATTTGGCCATCGCCGCGAATTAAGATAGGACCCGGTCCAGAAAAAGCCGGGTTCCCTCCATGAGTTCAAACGCCGTTTCGGCGCCAGCCTCGACGCCGCCCTTCTCGTTTTTCGAGTGGATGATCGCGCGCCGCTATCTCGGCGCCACCAAATCCGGCAAGGGCGTCTCGCTGATCTCGCTGATCGCATTCGGCGGCATCATGCTTGCGGTCGCCGTCCTCATCATCGTCATGTCGGTGATGCAGGGATTTCGCACCAAGCTTCTCGATCAGCTTCTCGGGGTCAACGGCCACATCTTCGTTCAAGGTGACGGCGCCATCCAGAATTATGAGGAGCTGATCGAAAAACTGCGCAAGGCGCCGGGCGTCACCGAAGCGCTGCCTCTGATCCAGTCGCCGGTCTATGCGAGCGCCTATAATGAGACCGGGATCATCATCCGGGGCGTTCGCCGCGAGGATTTGCTCGCCATCAATTACGTCACCGGCGTCGATCCCGAAACCGGACGCAGCCATATCGTCGCCGGATCGTTCGAGAATTTCGGGGTCGGCAAGAATGGCGGCAACGAGATCGCCATCGGCAATCGCATCGCGTGGAACCTCGGCGTCGGCCCCGGCGACAAGGTGACGCTGATTTCGGGCCGCGGCGCCGATACGCCGTTTGGTCCGACCTTGCAGAAGAAGACCTATACCGTCGGCGCCATCTTTGAGGTCGGCAATTCCGAATATGACGGCTTTATCGGCTTCATGCCGCTAGAGCAGGCGCAGATATTTTTCGGCTTCGGCGACGCGGTGCAGCAGATAGAGCTGAAAGTCGCCGAGCCGGAAAAAGTGAAATCCTATAAGCCGGCGATTGAGGCCCTAGTCCCGGGGATGGAGCTGCGCGACTGGCAGCAGCAGAACCAGTCCTATTTCAACGCGCTGCAAACAGAACGCAGCGTCATGCGGCTGATCTTGTTGCTGATCGTCGCGGTCGCAGCGCTCAATATCATCACCGGCCTCATCATGCTGGTGAAGGACAAGACAGGCGATATTGCGGTCCTGCGCACCATGGGCGCGACGCAAGGGTCGATCATGCGCATCTTCTTTCTGTCGGGATCGCTGATCGGCGTCATCGGCACGATCGCGGGCGCTGTGGGCGGCGCGCTATTCGTGTGGAACATCGACGCGATCGAGAAGTTCCTGTCGCTGGTTTTCAACACCGATCTCTTCCCGTCCGACGTCTACTATTTCAACGCGATCCCCGCGAAGATGCAGTGGAACGAGGTCGGGCTGATCGTCGGATGGTCGCTCTTCATGTCGTTCGTCGCGACGATCTATCCCGCCTGGCGCGCCGCGCGCCTCGATCCCGTTGAGGCGCTGCGCTATGAATAATTCCGAAACCGTATTGCGGCTTCAGGGGATCAGCCGCCGCTACAAGGATCTTGAAATCCTGCAAGCGTCGGACTTCGATCTCCATCGCGGGGAGACTGTCGCGCTGCTCGGGCCGTCGGGCTCAGGAAAATCGTCGCTGCTTCATATCGCGGGACTACTCGAGGCCCCGTCCGGCGGCGAGGTTTTCATTGGCGGCGCGGCGACCTCGAAGCTCGACGATGCGGCCAAGACGAGACTTCGGCGAGACTATCTCGGCTTCGTCTATCAGTTTCATCACCTGCTCCCGGAATTTTCAGCGCTC
>JBBTJH010000132.1:0-4454 GCA_038059555.1 Pseudomonadota bacterium
TACGTCAACCTGCCGATCGGGTTCATCGCCCTCGCCGTGATCTGGCGGCTGAGCCGTCGCCGCACATGTTCGGTAATTTTGTCGGGACTGGACCAGAAAGATTTCGCTTCAAAAATCGCTTCCAGAATGACCGGCAGGTTGCGGATGGAAACGCTCTCGTCGAGAAGGCGCCTCAGCACAGCCTGCGCGAGTTCGGTCGGGACTTTGTCGGGGATGAATTCGTCGACGAGCTGGCGGTTTGCCGCAGACCGAACGGGGTCGGAGGTCTTGCCGTATTCATCGATGATTTTACGCAACGCCCGGCGCGTCATCAGACGCCCGAAATTCGCTTTGATCATTTCGAGAAGGTGGGGCGCCAGCACCTCGGCCGGTTCGATAATTGGGCTGCCGAGCGCGGCCGCTTCCTGCCGGTGCGCGGGCGAGATCCAGCGCGCGGGCGCGCCATAGACCGGCTCTTCAACCCGCTCGCCGTCAAAGGGAAGAATTTCGTTTTCGTCCGCGAGCACCAGAATTTTGTCCGGGCGCAATTTAAACCGCGCGCTCTCAACGCCTTGCACCCAGATGACGTAAACGCCCGGCGCCAGATCGGCGCTGTCGGTGAGGCGGATCGGCGGCACGATAAAGCCGAACTCCGACGCGACATGGTTTCGGATTTTCGCGACGCGCGTTTCAAGGCCGGTCGCCATATCGAGCGCGAGCGGTACGAGATCGGCCGCAAATTCAACCTGGATTTCATCGAGGTTCAAAAGATCTCCAAGCGGGCGCTCCGCCTGCGCTGTCGACTTTTCGGCAGGCGGAGGCGCCGCCTTCGCGGCTTCGGCTTTTTTCTGAACATTGACACCCAGAGCGCCCAGCATCGCGGCGCCGATCAGGAACGGCGCAAAGGGAAGCCCCGGAACAAACGCGAAAAAAGCCATGCATCCAGCGACCGTGAAAATCGCATAAGGGTGCGCGGTCAGTTGGGTGACCAGCACCTTGTCGGCCGCGCCGGAGGCGCCCCCTTTCGAGAGCAGCAACGCCGAGGCGACCGAAATGACGACTGCGGGGATCTGAGAGACGAGACCGTCGCCGACCGTCAGCACGGAATAGGTTTCAATCGCCTCGCCGACCGATAGTCCGTGAACGCCGATGCCCATTCCCATGCCGACGACGAGATTGAGGAGCGTGATCAGCAGTCCGGCGACCGCATCGCCCTTGACGAATTTCGACGCACCGTCGAGCGAGCCGAAAAACGTCGTTTCTTCCTGTTCGATCCGGCGGCGTTCGCGCGCTTCTTCGTGGGTGATCGCGCCGGCGGCGACGTCGCTGTCGATTGCGAGCTGCTTGCCGGGCATGCCGTCGAGCGCAAAACGCGCGCCGACTTCCGCCATGCGGCCCGCGCCTTTAGTGATCACCATGAAGTTGACGATCATGATGACGCCGAAAACGACGAGCCCGAGAAAAATGCTGCCGCCCATGACAAAGCTGGCGAAGCCGTGAATGACCGCCCCGGCGGCGTCCGGCCCGGTATGCCCCTGCCCGATGATCAGACGCGTTGACGAAATATTGAGGGCGAGCCGCAACATCAGCGCGCCGAGCAACACCGTCGGAAACGACGAAAAATCGAGCGGCCGTTCAATAAATAGCGTCACAGTGAAAACGAGGATCGCCAGCGCGAAGGAGAGCGTCAGGCCGATATCCAGCAATATCGGCGGCACCGGCAAAACCATCATCGCGATGACGCCCATGAGGCCCAGCGCCATGAACGTCGTCGAGCCGCCGCGTGCGGCAAAGCCACTGACGGAGGCGAAAAAATCGCCGCCCGCATCGGCTTTTGTCTGCGAAATCGCCGCCATTGCGTCAGCCTCCGGCGGCGATCATCGGCAGCACGTTGTTCTCAAACAAGGCTGTCAACATGCGCCCGATATGACCTGCTGAGAACCAGAAGACGAGGAGCATGACAATGAGTTTAGGCGCGAAAGTGAGTGTCATTTCCTGGATCGACGTCAACGCCTGAAAGAGGCCGACCACGACGCCCACGACCAGCGCCGCGATCATCAGCGGCGCGCCCATATAGACGCCGGCCCATAAGAAGGTGCGCAAAAGTGAGGTGACGTCCTGCTCGCTCATCTCCGCGTCACACCGGCATTCTGAGGAGTTCCTGATAGGCTTCGACGACCTTGTCGCGAACGGTCACCGCCGTTTCGATCGCCATCTCGGCCTGCGCCATCGCCTCGACGAGCGAGTGAGGGTCAGCGCCGCCGGTCATATAGGCGACCGACGTCTTTTCTCCCTTTTCGATGGCGCCAGCGAGCGCATGGAGCGCGTCAAAAGCGGGGTTTTTCGCTTCCTGACCGGCGACGGGCGATGCGAGATCGCCCTTGAGGGCGGTCTTTGCAAGACCATAAGATTGCGCGGCCTGAAATGCCTCTAACTTCATGATAATCTCCGTCAGCGTCTCAAGATGTCGATGAGGCCGGCATACATTTCCCGAGCCTGCCGGAAGATCTGAAGGCCTGCTTCATAACTGCGTGTGGCCTCGCGGGCGTCGGCGATCTCCGTCAGCATGTTGACGTTCGACATGACGACATAACCGTTCTCATTTGCGAGGGGATGCGAGGGGTCGAATATCTCCTCGCCCTTTGCAGGGTCGAGCATGACGCGACTAACTTTGACCACATCCGCGCCAGACGCGGCGTCGCGCGCCTTATCGAAGGAGACCAGTTTTCGCCGGTAGCCGTGCGTGTCGGCATTAGCCAGATTTTCCGAAACAAGCTGCAAGCGGTAGGACTGGGCTTTCAACCCAGACGACACCACTGCGGAAATCGCTGAGAAAGGATTCATCCTCGCCTCCTATCGCCTTCCGCCAAGAGCGGTTCGCATCATGGTCAGCGCTTTGGCATAGATTGTCGTCGCGATTTCATGGTCGCGGACGGCCGCCCCGGCGCGCATCATCTCATCTTCGATCGAAACGGTGTTTCCATTCGGCGAGCCCGCGCCGAGGCTGTGCACTTCAACGATGCGCGGAGAGACCGTCGTGTTGGCGCTGCCGATCCGCTGCAGCGTTTTTTCAAAGGGTTCCAGATCGCGCGCGCGGTATCCGGGCGTGTCCGCGTTCGCGACATTCTGCGCGATCACCCCTTGCCGGGCCGCCGCATGCCGCGCTTTCGCCCCGGCTATCGCAAATATGTTGAGATCAGTGAGCATTTCACTCCGCCTTAACCAAGTCGGATCAGAAATACTCGCTTAGGTTGAATCAAAGGTAAACGACCACCCATGAAAAGCGTCCTAGGCCTCGATGACCCGGAAACGATCCTGCGCAGCATCGGCCCGCAAATTTACGGCTCGATCGCGGCGATCGATGGCGCGCGCCTCTCGATCGCGGGGCTTGCCGGCATTGCTCGCATCGGCGACCGGCTGATGATCGAGCGATCGGCCGGCGGCCCGTTGCCGGCCGAAGTTATCGGGGTCAACGCAAAGATGCTTGTCGCTTATGCGTTCGGACCGCCGTCCGGCGCATCCGCCGGCGATTCCGTTTTACTGGATCGCCGTTCCGCCGAAGCAAGACCCAGCCGGGCGTGGATCGGATCGACGCTCAACTGGCGCGGCGCGCGCTTTGACGGAACCGAACCCGCACGCGGCTCACAAGGATTTCCCCTCGACGCGTCGCCGCCGCCGGCGCCCTGGCGCAAAAAGATTGGCCGGCGCCTTTCGACAGGCCACGCCGCCTTCGACACGTTTCTTCCCCTCTGCAGGGGCCAGCGCATTGGTCTTTTCGCTGGCTCCGGGATCGGCAAATCCATGCTGCTTGGCGGATTGTCGCGCAATGTCGATGCCGACGTCTGCGTTATCGCTTTGATCGGCGAGCGTGGCCGCGAGGTGCGCGCCTTTGTCGAGGATACGCTCGGCGCTGAAGGCATGGCGCGGTCGATCGTGATCGCCTCGACATCGGATGAATCTGCGCTTGCAAAACGAGAAGGCGCACGCCTCGCCATGACCGTCGCCGAATATTTCCGCACGCAGGGCGATCAGGTCCTTCTCATCTTCGATTCATTGACGCGGTTTGCGGAAGCTCACCGGGAGGTGGCGCTCGCCGGCGGCGAGCCGCCCTCCCTGCACGCATTTCCGCCATCGACTTTCAACGCCATCGCTTCCCTTGCCGAACGCGCTGGCCCCGGCATCGACGGCGAGGGCGACATCACGGCGATCTTTTCAGTGTTGGTCGCCGGTTCGGACATGGAAGAACCCGTCGCGGATATGGTCCGGGGCATTCTCGACGGCCATGTCATTCTCGAGCGCAAAATCGCCGAACGCGGGCGGTTTCCAGCAATCGACGTCAGGCGAAGCGTTTCGCGCTCCCTCCCCGCTGCGGCGAGTGCGTCCGAGAACGCGCTGCTTGCCGACGCGCGCGCTTTGCTGTCGGCCTACGAGGAATCCGAACTGATCATTCGCGCAGGGCTTTATACCAAGGGAAG
>JBBTJH010000133.1:0-5219 GCA_038059555.1 Pseudomonadota bacterium
GCGTTCCGGGCGTTTTCAAGAACGCCATCGACTGGGCCTCGCGGCCCGCCGAGGATATCGGCCGCGTCTTCGGCGGCAAGCCCGTTGCGCTGATCGGCGCCTCGCCCGGCGGCTTCGGCACCATCCTCGCGCAGGACGCCTGGCTTGCGGTCCTTCGAACGCTCGGCATGCGACCGTGGTTCGAAGGCCGCATGCTGGTCTCTCGCGCGGGCGCTCTCTTTGATGCAGATGGCGCTCTCACCGACGAGGCGACGCGGGCGCGCCTCAAGGATTTCGTCGCCGGCTTTGCCGGCTTCATCGAAGGACAATCGAAATGACCGACGAAACCTCCGCCCATGTCGCCGAGACGGGCGCAAGCCGGTTTGCGGTGCGTATCGACGTCGGCCGTCACGCGATCATCGGCGACGAACCGGCGGCGACTGGCGGCGCCGATCTCGGCCCGTCGCCCTTTCAACTGCTCGCCGCCGCACTCGGCGAATGCACGGCGATGACTGTCCGCTGGTACGCCGAGCGCCAGAAATGGCCCGTCGATCATGTCGCCGTCGATGTGACGCACCGCAAGGAGATCGTCGAAGGCCGCGACGGCAAGACGGACGTCTTCCGCAAGGCCGTGCATATTCACGGACCAGCGCTCTCGGCGGAGCAGCGCGAGAAACTGATCGAAATCGCCGCCAAGTGCCCAGTTCAGCGCACGCTCGAATCCGGTTCGCTCATCCGCACCGAGGCGGCAAGCGAAGACTCGTGATGGGTGAGGTCAACCACAACACAAAGAGGAGGATTCCAATGAGGCTATCGATTCTAACCGCAGCTGCGGCGGTTCTTGCGGCGGCGGCATGTTCGCCGACCGGCGTCGGCAAGAACGCATCAGCGCAAGCGGGAACCCGCACCGCTGAGCAGGAGAAAAATCTCGCGACCTTCGACGACCTCGATTTCAACGTCTACAGCGGCCAGAAATGGGACGAGTTTCACAAGAGCCACGCCGAGAACATCATCGTCCATTATCCGGATGGCGGGACGACGACCGGCTTGCCGGAGCATCTTGAAATGCTGAAACCCCAATTCGTCTTCGCGCCCGATACGGTGATCAAGGAGCATCCGATCAAGCTCGCGGACGGCGGATACACCGCGGTGCAAGGGTTCATGGAAGGAACATTCTCTGCGCCGATGCCCTTGCCGGACGGCAGCGTCATCGAACCGACCGGCAAGCGATTCAAACTCGGCATGCTGACCGTCGGACGTTGGGAGAACGGCGTGATGGCCGAGGAATGGCTCTATTGGGACAATCAGGCCTTCATGAAACAGATCGGCCTTGCCGAATAAGCCGAGATCGGCGCGGCGCGAAACGAACCAACCGCGCCGCGCAGCCTTAACAAAAGCCACTCGAGAAAGACAGAGCAGTGCAACCCAGTCTCTATATTCCGCATGGCGGCGGCCCCTGCTTCTTCATGGACGATCCGCAAGCGATCTGGACCGGTATGGCGGCGTTCCTGCGCCGCTATCCCGAGGACCTGCCCGAGCGGCCGAAAGCGATCATCGTCGTCTCCGCGCATTGGGAGACGAAAGGTTTCGCGTTCGGCGCCGCCGCGCGTCCGACGATGATCTACGATTATTCCGGCTTCCCGCCCCATACCTATCAATTGAATTATCCGATCGCCGGCGACCCGGCGCTCGCCGCGCGCGCGGCGGAGTTGTTGAGTTCGAAAGGACTCGAAGTCTCGGTCGATGAAGCGCGCGGCATCGACCACGGCCTCTTCATTCCGATGATGGTGTCTTTTCCGGAAGGCGACATCCCGATGATCGAAATGTCGGTTCAGAAGTCGTTCGATCCGCAGCTTCATCTCGACGCCGGCAAGGCGCTCGCCCCGTTGCGCGCCGAAGGCGTTCTCATCGTCGGTTCAGGCATGAGTTTCCACAATATGCGCGGTTATGGCGATCCCCGCTTCACCGCGCCGTCCGAGGAATTCGATCATTGGCTCACGGCGGCGGCAGAGAGCGACCCCGACAAGCGCGAGGCGCTGCTCGCTGCATGGAAAGACGCGCCCTCAGCGCGCCTTTCGCATCCGCGCGAGGAACATCTCCTGCCGCTCATGGTCGCTGCCGGCGCGTCGGGCGGCGAGGGCCGGCGTATTTATTCCGAGCGCGTCATGCAAACCGCGATTTCGGCGTTTCGGTTCGATTGAGCGCGTCCCCGGCGCGCCGCCTCGCGCGGTCCTAAAGATTACAGGCATCACTGTTACCAGCTGTATCGCCGATCAAGTCAGGCACTCCGATATCGCGCCCCCAGATGGCGGCACGCGATCATGGATCGTGCGGTCAGCAATGCGCGGTCAGGATCGAAATCGACCCGGTCGCGGTCGGAATGACGCGCGCTTCCTCAACTCCGGCAAATCCGGCATCATTGACGAGCTCCGGCAATAAGCCGTCGGCGTTCGGTTGCGTATCATCGACGCCATCAAGGGTTTGCACAGTCGCGCGGAAGAGGCGCCGCATCAACGCCGTGCGCTGGAGGCCATAGTCGGCAATGACGAGGCGCCCTGCCGGATGCAACGCGCGGCGCATCATCGAGAGAAGGTCGCGCTTTCCGGCAAGCGGAACCTGATGAAACACCAGCGACGACGTCACAATGTCAAAAGGATCAGCGTCGGCGACAAATTCGCCCGTCAGGAATCCTTCGTGAAAGTCTATCCTCGCGCCCGCCTCTGCCGCCTTGAAACGAGCGCGCCGCAGGACATCAGTGTCAGGATCGATTCCGTGAACCTGCGCGCCGGGCTCGACGGTCGCCAGCCGCACCGCCAGCGAACCGGTTCCGCAGCCGACATCGAGCAGACGCTCGCCCTTCTGAAGCGCAATCGCCTCGATCAGCGCTGAACGCCACCTATTCTCGCGCGTGAGCAAGGCGATGGCCGAATCGTAAAGAGGCGTCAGGGCGCGAAAGCCAAGTGCGGGTGTGAAAGTCTTTTCTTCAGGTTGCGAACGCGCAGCATTGACGGTCATATCTTGACGGTCCTCAGCCGCAACGCATTGGCGATGACGCTGACTGAACTCGCCGCCATCGCGGCGGCCGCGATGATGGGCGACAAAAGCAGGCCGAAGACCGGATAGAGCACGCCGGCGGCGATCGGCACGCCGGCCGCGTTGTAGATGAACGCGAAAAAGAGGTTCTGGCGGATGTTGCGCATGGTGGCGCGGCTCAGCGCGCGGGCGCGGACGATGCCGGTGAGGTCGCCCTTCAGGAGCGTGACCCCGGCGCTTTCGATCGCGACGTCGGTTCCCGACCCCATGGCGATCCCGACATCGGCGGCGGCGAGCGCCGGCGCGTCATTGACCCCGTCGCCGGCCATGGCGACGACCGCGCCTTCGGACTTCAAGCGCGCCACGACCGCGGCTTTGCGATCGGGGAGAACGTCGGCTTCAACATCCGTGATGCCAAGCGTTCGCGCGACGGCTTCAGCAGTTTTGCGGTTGTCGCCGGTCAGCATGATGATCCGCAGGCCTGCCGCCTTCAGCGCGGCGAGCGCTTCCGGCGTCGTCGCCTTCACCGGATCGGCGATGCCGATCACGCCGGCCGCCTTGCCGTCGATGCCGACAAAGATCGCGGTCGCGCCGTCACCACGTAAAGCGTCGGCTTGGCGCTCGAGAGCCCCGACCTCAACGCGTCGTAGTTTCAGGAACCCGGCGTTGCCGATCGCGACGGCCCGGCCGTCGACATTCCCGAAGATTCCTTGGCCGATCGGCGAATCGACATCTCGCGGCTCCGACACGCTAAGCCCGCGCTCCTGCGCCGCTGCGACGATCGCCCGCGCCAAGGGATGCTCGCTCGCGCGTTCGAGACTGGCGGCGAGGCGGAGCATGTCGTCTTCAGTAAACCCGGCGGCCGGCGCGAGCGCGACCACCTTCGGCTTTCCTTCGGTCAGGGTGCCGGTCTTGTCGATGACGAGCGTGTCGACCTTCTCGAGGCGTTCGAGCGCTTCAGCGTTCTTGATGAGCACGCCGACCCTCGCGCCGCGGCCGACGCCGACCATGATCGACATCGGCGTCGCGAGCCCGAGCGCGCAGGGGCAGGCGATGATGAGGACGGATACGGCGGCGATGAGGCCATAGGTCATGGCGGGGGAGGGGCCGAAGATCGACCAGGCAAGGAAGGCGGCGACGGCGACCGCGATCACCGCGGGGACGAACCAGCCGGCGACCTGATCGGCGAGGCGCTGGATTGGCGCCCGGCTCCGCTGCGCGTCGGCGACCATGTGGACGATGCGCGACAGCAGCGTATCCGCGCCGACTTTCTCGGCGCGCATGACGAGCCCGCCGGTCGCGTTGACCGTGCCGCCGATGAGTTTGGCGCCCGCCTCCTTTGTCACCGGCATTGACTCGCCCGTCACCATGCTTTCGTCGACCGCGCTGCGGCCTTCGACGACGACGCCATCGACCGGAATCTTCTCGCCCGGACGCACGCGCAGACGGTCCCCGACCGCTACGGCGTCGAGCGCGATCTCCTCGTCGGTTCCGTCCGCGCGAATGCGCCGCGCAAGGGGCGGCGTCAGATCGAGCAGCGCGCGGATCGCGCCGCTGGTCGTTTCACGCGCGCGAAGCTCCAGGACCTGGCCGAGAAGGACGAGGACAGTGATGACGGCCGCCGCCTCAAAATAGACCGCGACCGTTCCATGCGCGCTGCGGAATTCCGGAGGGAACAGCGCGGGGCCAAGCGCGGCGACGACGCTGTAGACCCACGCGACGCCCGTTCCCATGGCGATCAGCGTGAACATGTTGAGGCTCTTGTTGACGATCGAGGCCCACGCCCGTTCGAAAAACGGCCATCCAGCCCACAGCACCACCGGCGTCGCCAGCGCCATTTGCAGCAGGGAATTGATCCGTACCGGGATCAGGCGGTCGAGGCCGAGGAAATGCGCGCCCATCTCAAGGGCGAGGACCGGGATCGTGAGCGCCGCACCGACAAGGAAGCGCCGGGTCATGTCGGCGAGCTCGGGGTTCGGTCCCGCGGCAGCCGACGGCGTCATCGGTTCGAGCGCCATGCCGCAGATCGGACAGGACCCGGGACCGTCGCGCACGATCTCGGGGTGCATCGGACACGTCCACTGCTCGCTGCCTTTCAGCGCGCCCTCAGTCTGCTTGGGCGTATGGCGTTGCGCTGGCGGCGCCGCCTGCGCGGCATGGTCATGATGGCGATAATGCGCAGCCGGCGCGTCAGCGTAGCGCGCCGG
>JBBTJH010000134.1:0-8028 GCA_038059555.1 Pseudomonadota bacterium
CGAATTAGAATCAGGGGTCGCCGCGCGGTTCCTCGGCCCCGTCTCGGCCGTCATCCTCGGCGGAATGGTCGCCATCGCAACCGGCCTTGCCTGGTTCCGCGCATTTCCGCAGATGGCGAAGGCGGACCGATTCGAAGAGCCGAAGATTTTGGCCTCGGAACCTGAACGGCTGGAGCCGCAGGCGTCCGCCGCCCCTTAATCCGTCGCCGCGTCATGCCAGCTTTTATAGGCCCCCTGTCCCAGCACCGCCGCTTGCACCTGTTTGTGAGCCGCGTTCAGCGCGTCGCTCGCCTGCGTGTTCGGGTGGACGGGTTTGCGCAATGGCCGCTTGCCGGGCGGCAACGCAATAATTTCAGCTATCGCGCGCGGCACATCCATCGGATCGGTCTGGTAAACGCCGCCGAGCAACCCGTTCGCCATCTCGATATGGCCGGCATAAGCGGCTTTGCGCTCATCATCCGCGCTTTCGAGCAAGTCGGTGAAATAACCGGCGCCGCTTTTCCAGATATTCGTCGGATAGCCTCCCGGCTGAATAATCGTCGCCTCAACGCCGAAGGGCGCAAGTTCATAGGCCATCGCCTCGAACATCGCTTCGACCGCAAATTTCGTCGCGCAATAAGCCCCGATATTCGGTAGCACGAGGCGACCGAGCTGCGATGATATTTGCACTATAAGCCCTTCGCGCCGCGCTCGCATTTTCGGCAACGCAGCTCTGGCGATACGCTGATAGCCGAAGAAATTGACATCAAAGGCGCGCTGCAAATTCGCTATGTCATAAATTTCAGCGGGACCGCCGACGCCGATGCCGGCATTGTTGAGTACCGCGTCAAGCGCCCCGCCCGCGATCTTTTCAGCCTTGGCGACCCCGCCCGCGACCTGATCGCCCCGCGTAACGTCGATTTCAACGACGGTAAGATTGAGCCGGTCCTTCGATGCGATATCAAGAAGCTCTTGCGCTTCGGCGCGTTTGCCCCCTTTGAGATTGCGCATCGAGGCGATGACAGTGGCGCCGCTGCGCGCAAAATGTTCAGCGGCGAGACGTCCAAAGCCGGAACTCGTTCCCGTAATCAGAACGGATTTGCCCGAGAGATCGGGCGCCCCAGCCTCCGCCCGCGCAAATCCGGTGAGCGATACCGCTCCTGCAACCGCCGCCGCTCCCGCAAACAGCTCGCGCCGGTTGACGCCTGAAGTCTCTCCCATCGCCATTCTCCTTCGTTTCATCGTATGTAGCTCGCGCCCTCGATTGAACGGTACTACGTAAACTGGCCTCCGACACAGGGTTTCTACATGCGACTAGCCGAGTATTTTCGCCGGATCGGATATGAGGGGCCTGCAGCGCCGGACCTTTCGACATTTCGCGCGGTCCACCGGGCGCATGCGCTCTCGCTGACTTATGAAAATCTCGACGTGCAGTTCAAACTCCCGTTGACGCGCGACCCCGCGGCAGCCTTCGACAAGATTGTCCGGCGCGGCCGTGGCGGCTGGTGTTACGAAATGAACGGCCTTCTCGGCTCAGCGCTGGAAGCAATCGGCTTTGACGTATCGTACCTCGCCGGCGCCGTGATGCGCGATATGATGGGAGATAGCGTCGTCGGCAACCATCTCGTGCTGCTCGTGCGGATCGACGGCTGCAACTGGATCGGCGACGTCGGCTTCGGCGACGGGCTGATTGATCCGGCGCCCTTGCGCGAAGGGCCGACGGAAGGACACCCACTGCATGCAAGGCTGAGCGCGATCGGCGACGGCTGGTGGCGTTACGCCAACGACCCAAAGACAGGCGGGCCGACTTTCGATTTCAATCCGGCAGTGACGGATGAGGCGTTGCTTGAGAAGAACTGCCGCTTTCTTCAGAGCGATCCGTCTTCGCCCTTTGTTCAGAACGCGGTCGCGCAGCGCTGGAAGGACAGCACGCATCTCTCCTTACGAGGCCGCGTCGTTCGGACGTTAACTCCAACAGATGACCGCAAAACCCTTGTCGCGTCGGCGGAAGATTATGTCGGCGCCCTTAAAAACATATTCGGGATAGAACTTCCTGACGCCGCGCGACTGTGGCCGCAGATCTGCGCGCGCCATGAGGAGCTATTCAGCGGCGGGGATCAATAAGGCCTCAGGCCGCGTCGTCGGCTCTGCAGGCGCGGCGCTTCGCGAGAGCTGCCGCGATGACGCTCATCATGCCGCGGCTGTCGAGCGGCTTCGTCGCATAGCCGTCCATGCCGGCCGCAAGGCAACGATCGCTATCGCCATCCATATTCGAGGCGGTCAGCCCGACGATCGCGGCATTCGCGTTCGAGGAATGCAGGCGTCTGATCCGCCGCGCGGTTTCATACCCGTCAATTCCCGGCATCTGAATATCGAGGAGCACGAGATCGATCTCTTCCCTCGCAAGTATCTCGAGCGCTTCAAAACCGGAGGCCGCCTCAAAGACTTTCGCTTCAAGAGGTTTGATGAACAATTTCGCCACCTGACGGTTAACCAGCACATCATCGACAACAAGCACGCTGGACGCGTGACGAAGCGCAGGAAGGCTTTCGCGGATATCGCCTGCCGGGCCGTCAGTTTGACGCGGCGCGGCGCTTGTCGCCGCCTGCGCGCTGAACGTCAGCGTCATCGTCGTGCCTGCGCCGGTTTCACTCTCAACTGAGATATCGCCCTCCATCAGCCGCGCAATTCTGCGCGCGATCACGAGACCAAGGCCCGTGCCGCCGAACTCGCGCGTAATGGAGGCGTCTCCTTGCAGATAGGGAGCAAAGAGCCGCGACTGCGTCTCCATGCTCATGCCGATGCCGGTGTCTGAAACGCTGACCGACATCAGCAGGCGGCCGTCGACGTCCTGAGCGGAGACCTTCACGCCGATTGCGCCGTTTTTCGTGAATTTTACAGCATTAGACACAAGATTGGTCACGCACTGGCGAACGCGCACCGGATCGAAATTCAGCCATTTTGGCGCGCTGTCCGCGAAAGTCAGCGTCAAGGCGTTGCCTTTTTCCGCCGCCAGCGGCTCGAACAGATTGACGACGCGGCGCAGGGCCAGCTCCAGATCATCGTCAACCGGCGAGATTTCCATTTTTCCGGCCTCGACCTTCGAGAGATCGAGAACGTCGTTCAGCAACGCCAGCAGCGACTTTCCGGAATCGAGAATGGCTTCCACTTTTCCGTGCTGCGCCGGATCGAGGGGTTCTCCCGCCAACGACTGCGCCATGCCGAGAACGCCGTTCAGCGGCGTTCTGAGCTCATGGCTCATGGACGCCAGAAAGTCCGTTTTCGCGCGGTTGGCGGATTCAGCCGCTTTTTTCGCGACCGCAAGACGGGCCGCGATCTGCCGATGCACGACAAGAATGACGACCGCTCCAAAGAACAGCACAAAGCCGAGCGCTATCAGCGCCTGCTGCGAGCGCACTCGCGCCTTCATCAGCGCGGCTTCTTTCGCGGTTGCGAGAGCGCGCAAGCGTTCTGCTTCGAGATCGTTTTCAAGGCTCGCTCTCAACTCCCGGACGCCATCGTTGAAATTGGACTTTTGCAGGCGATCAGACTCGATCTGGTACTCTTCAAACGCCGTCATCGCCGGCTCGAAAGAGCCTTCCGCAAACAACACTCTAGCCTCAAGTTTTTTGAGATTGATCGCATCGCGCGGCGCGGTTTCGGGATTTACCGTCGCTTTGAGATCCTCATAAATCGCGCGCGCTTCCTTGGCGCGGCCAAGGCGCGCAAGAGCGTTTGCAAGGCGGCTTTTCCCGGTGACGATGTAGTCTTCAACAGCGGCCGGATTGGTCACGGCGTCCCGGGCGCATTGCTCAGCGACGGCAAAATCGGCGGCTGCTTCTTCGATCTTTGCGCAAAGAATTGATGCGTAAAAGATTTCTTCCGGGATATTTGTTTTTTGGGCAAGCGCGGCTTCCATGGCGGCAAATTCGTGCGCCGCTGCGTGTTGGCCTTCATCAGAGGCAATTATGGTCAGATTGAAAAGTATCGAGATGCCATCGACCGCCGCTTGAGCGCTCAGTGCGTATTCCAACGAAAGTTTCGATTGCTCGACGGCTGACTGAATATCGCCGGTGTCAAGCGAGGCGTAGGCCCAGGCGTCATGCACTCCGGAAAGGACCACATCCGACCCCTCAAGCTTTTTCGCGGCTAGGCGCCCCCGGCGGACAATCTCAAAGGCTCTGCTGGGGTAGCCGCTGTCGGTCCACGCGTAGGCGGCAAGCGCCGATCCTGTCGCGACGACGTAGGGGTCTTCTTCCGCCGCGAGCAGCTTCGTTATTTCTTCGGCCGCGAGCTTATAGTCCCCTTCGAGAGATTTCTGATAGGCGCGCATCACGCCGAGAGCTGCAAGGTGGCGGCGGCTCCCGGCTTTTTCGGCCAGCATCTCGTAGATCGGGAGAATTTTTTCCGCCTTCTCGGCGTATCCAAGTGAGAGATAGCTCGCGATCAGCCGGTTCAGCTTCTCGAGACGTTCATCGCCTTCAGCCGAAAAAGCGCGCTGTTCTTCTCGCGCCTCGGTCTGGGTCGTCATGATGAAATTATTATCGTAAACGAGTTTGGCGATTTCGCGGGACTGATCCAGCCACGCAGGCGGCGGCGTCGATGGCTCTGTCTCCGCCTGGTGACGCGTGTCATAACCGATGACCTCTGCTTGCGCGGAAAGGCCCGGTAGTACCGCCGCGGCGGCGAGAGAAATGAGAAGCCTTGACATGAGCGCCTTGAGCAGCGGCCGGTCGGAAGCGTCGGTTCAAGACAAATTTACATATTTCGGTAAAAGTTTAATTTACGCGCAGGCGAAAAAAAGATGGGTCCTTGCTTCACGAATAGTTAAAGTTTCGCCGAGTTTCCTTCACCATAAAATAAGCGCCCGGAGCCCTCCCGCTTTAGCTGTCTATATGCAGAGAGGGTGAGAAAAATGACGATCAACGCCGGCGGCGCCGCAAGGCGTAAAGCGCGCCAGTCGCGCAAACGAGCGACGCAATCTGCGCGGTTCTCGAGCGCGCGAGATCCGCGCCCGCCATCGATAGGCATCCGCCGAAATCGCCCTTCAGCGCTCCGGAGCAGAAATAGACGTTGACGCTGAAATAGGTCGCGAGGAGCAGCGCGACCATGACCGAGCCCAATAGAATAACAGCGCGCACGGCTAGCTTTCTCTGCCCACTTGCCGGGCCGCCATAGCGCCCGGAAGGCGCACTTTTTGACTGAGTCTTCCCAAACTCTGCAATCCCTCGTTTTTTCCCGTTTTGGTTGCGCGGCGCCGCGCCGCAGCCGCTTGTATTTCCGGCGCGTAACGCCGATGATTCAGTGCAGCCGGAGCAACATAGGGGGGCTCAAGGCATGAAGTCAGTTTTGTCGGCGGTCCTCGCCCTAAGCCTGATCAGCGTCGCATTCGCGGCCGATCAGCCAGCGTACAGCACGCGCCTTGAACGCCCGGCCGGGATATTAAAGTCGCCCGCAGTCCACGAACCAGCGATTTGCCGCAAGGATCACGAGGGCCTCGATCTCGTCGCTGCAGAGCCGGTCGCCGACGCAACGGACCGGCTGAACGCGGCTATCGAGGCAGGCGGGGATCTCGTTACCGTCGAGATCGAGGAACTCAGCTGCGCCTACTGCATCGCGGCAATTGAGAAAGCGTTCTCTGCAAGGGCTGAAGTCGCGGCCGCGTATTTGAACCCGCACACCGCGACCCTGTCTTTCGTCACCGTAAAAGATCACTCGCTCGAAGACGCGCTAATTCACAAACTGATCAAGCGGCGTGGATATAATTCCGGCGCCATCCGGCGCGGCGATTTTATCGTCCCAGCTTCAATAGAAGAAAAAGTCGCGCCGGAAGCTACGACGCCGCAATAGCCGCTTTCGTCGCCTCGGCGAAGATTTCAAGACCCTCATCCAGCATCTTGTCGGAAATCGTCAGCGGCACGAGGCACCTGAGGCACTGCGCATAAGCGCCAGCGGTCGTCATGATAAGGCCGCGATCGCGCGCTTCTGCTTGGATTTTTCCGGCAAGATCGCCGTTCGGCTTCATCGGATCGCCGTCCTTGACGCATTCGACCGCGATCATGCCGCCGATCTGCCGCACGTCGCCGAAATGGCCCTTCGCCGCTCCGTTTTGCAGCGTGCGCCAGCTCGCAGCAACTTTCTCGCCGATAATTTCAGCGCGCGCGAGCAGGTTTTCTTCTTCGAAAATATCGAGAACCGCGAGCGCTGCAGCGCAGGCGACCGGGTTCCCGCCGTAGGTCGATCCCATGCCGCCGGCCGCGATCTTGTCCATCAATTCGGCCTTGCCGACGAGAGCCGACAGCGGAAGCCCCGCCGCGATCGACTTGGCGACACAAAGAAGGTCGGGTTCGACGTCCGCATGTTCAAAGGCGAACATTTTGCCGGTGCGGCCCATGCCCGACTGGATCTCATCCGCGATAAGAAGAATTCCGTTTTGATCCGCGAGCTTGCGCAAATGCTGCAAGAACTCGGCCGGCGCCGCATTGAACCCGCCTTCCCCCTGGACCGGCTCGACAATGATCGCGGCGACTTCTTCGGCAGGGACCGACATTTTGAAGAGCTGATCAAGATATTTGACGCAAGATGCGACAGAGACGCCGTGATAAACATCTGGATACGGAGAATGGAATACCGCAGGCACAAGCGGGCCAAAGCCCTGCTTGTATGGCTTCGCCTTTCCGGTCAGCGTTGTCGCCAGGAGCGTACGGCCGTGGAAAGCGCCCTCAAAAGCGATGACGGCAGGGCGCCCTGTGATGCGACGGGCGAATTTGACAGCGTTCTCCACCGCTTCAGCGCCAGAATTAAAGAGCGCTGTTTTTTTCTTGGTCGGGCCTGGCGCGAGCTTGTTCAGCCGCTCCGCCAGTTCGACATAAACCTCATACTGAGCGATGCCGAAGCTCGTGTGGAGGAAGGATTCTGCCTGTTTCTTGATCGCGGCGACGACTTTGGGGTGGCGATGTCCGGCGTTTAAAACGCCAATCCCGCCGATGAAATCTATGTAACGCTTGCCCTCGACGTCCCACAGCTCGGCGTTCTCCGCCTTGGCGACGTAAACGCCTGATTTTGAAGGCAAACCAACTGGCAGCGCGTCATCACGCCGGGCTTTGAGGGCTGCGTTGGTGGTGAACTCGTTTTTGCCGTGATCCATGGGATTTCATCCTGAATTTGCAGGCGTTTCGTGCGATTTTGCGGCGGCTTACCACGTTCTGCGGCGGTTTACAGGGGGCGCGACGTTCTGGCGCCCCGGCGATGGCGCCACCCTCTTGCCACATTCTCCTTTCGCGTGTGTAATTGCCAGAGTCGCGTTTTAACGTAGGCGTACCAATTCGGCGAAAAAAACTAGCCAGTTCGGCCAAGACTTTTCCAATAGCTGGTTTGATCGTTCAAGAGAGGGCCACGTGACGGACGACGTTATTGCAAAGTCGATATTGAAATTCGTGCGCCAGCTCGATGGCGCTGGGACCGACGATCGCGTGCTCGAATCTGCGATCGCCCACCGCTGGCTCGACGGGAAGGGCCTGCCAACGCCGGACGGGCGCAAACTGATCGACGAATTCGACACGATGCGGAAAATCGGGCGGCCGACGGTATAATACTTTCGCGACTTTCGGCGGGAAGTTGTATACGCAGCACGCCGCACTGATTCTGAGATTTTTTGACGACAGAACCCCAGCATAAAACCACACTGCCTGGCGCGCGAGTGTTGAGCGTCGCGTCGGAGACGGCGCCGACCCTCGCATCGATTATGGCGTTCCTCGCTGGCGCTGCGACAATCATCTCGGCCGCCAATCCGAGCAATCACCCCCGCGCAGTCGATGCGATTTCGCTGATCGCCGTCGAAGCGCCAAGCATCATCGCGGCGTTGGTCGGGATCGCGCAGATGGCACTCGCCGACGGATTGCGGCGGCGCGTTGACGCTTCGATGTGGGCGGCGAGCTTACTGTCGTTAGTCGTCGCCGCTTATTTCATTCTGCACCATGAGCGCTATGTCGATGCCGGCGTGCAAATTGCGTTCGCGTGCGTTCTGCTATTTTTCCGGCATTCCTTCTA
>JBBTJH010000134.1:8038-8673 GCA_038059555.1 Pseudomonadota bacterium
CCGCGCCTTCACGATTGAACTCCCGCCGTTCTGGGATGTCGGCGTCGCCGGCGTCCTTTTGATAGCGGCGATCGCCGCCGTTTTGTGGGCGGCAACTCACCCTTCCTTCCGCACTGCGTCGTGGCAGGCGCTGCTGACCGATCCGATCGTCGGCCGCGCCGGACGCCCGATAGCGATTGCCGGCGCTGCGTTTATCTTCCTTGTCGTCTGGCGTTATGTCGCGTCAGTGAGTAGGACGCCCCCAACCCAGGCAGGTCCTGATGATTTTTCGAAGGCTTGGACGGCTCTTGAAGGCGCTGCAGACGCCGCGCCAGAATCCATTCTGGCGTTTTCCGGCGATTTTTCTTTTCTGTTTTCAGATAGCGGCCGAAGTTTCATCCCTTACGCCGCTTACGGATCGAGCCTCTTCGCGCTTGGCGGACCTATCGGTCTCGCCGACGAGCGTCGCTCCCTGCTCGCCGCCTTTTGCGAATGGGCGGATCGCGACAACCTGAAGCCCGTCATCTATGCAGCGCCCGCTTCGTTATTGCCGGATCTCCTCGATCTCGGTTTCAAGGTCGAAAAAATCGGTGAAAACGCGGTCATCGATCTTGTCCAATTTTCGCTCGCAGGAAAGGCGCGCGAGAATATTCGCC
>JBBTJH010000135.1:0-3966 GCA_038059555.1 Pseudomonadota bacterium
ACCGACATTTTGCTGAAATATGGCCGGCGTTACGATGGCGAATTCATCAATGGCTCACTCAGCTACGACATTTCGCAACGACTGCGCTTTCACGCGTCCGCAGATCGCACCTTCACGTCCAGCTCCAGTTCGTCGGCGAACCGTTACCAGGCGTTGCAGCGCACGACGCTCGATTTTGTCGATCAATTGCGCGCTGGCGGGACGGGGGATCCGACCGGCGTTCTCGACTCGCTGACGCGGGTCGCCCGCCAACGCATCGGCGCTCAGCAGATCGGCATTGGCGTCGCCAATGACGTCTCCGCCGGGCTTTCCGGCGCCTATGGCCGCACATCTGTCGGCCTCACTGGCAATTACCATGATGTCGATTATGGTTTCCGGCAGCTCAAGACTATTGGAGCCGGGATCAGCGCGCAGCGCACGATATCGCGCAAGATGTCAGCCTACACCAACGTCTTTTACCGTCGCGTCGATGCGGCGGCGGACACGGCAGGCTGTATCGCCGATCCAGCCAGTTTTAGTCTCGACGTGACAGTCCCCGGATTCGACGCCGCAGCGGCGTGCGCTTCGTTAATCGGCTTCCAGGGGAATTTCGACACCGTAGGCGGACGCCTCGGCATCGCCTATCGTCTTTACCAGAATGTCAGCGCGTTCGGCGAGTACGGCCATACGGAACGATTCTCGCAGAACCCGCAGCAAGAGTACTCAGAAAATACAGTCACTGCGGGACTGCAACTGGAATTCTAGGTAAATGTACGAGGAATTCTTCGGTTTTTCAGGATCGCCTTTCCGGCTCGCGCCGGATCCGAAGTTCTTTTTCGGGTCAAAAAGCCACAACAAGGCGATGGCGTATCTCCATTACGGACTGCGCCAGGCCGAAGGCTTCATCGTCATCACCGGCGAAATCGGCGCGGGGAAATCCGTCCTGATCGGACACCTGATCGACCAGCTCGACCGGTCGAACGTCCTTGCCGCCAACCTTGTGACGCCCAATCTCGCGCCGGAAGACCTGCTCTCGCACATCCTTTCCGCGTTCCGGATCGAGCCGTCCGGCTCTGGCAAGACGGCCGAGATCGAAGCGTTTGAAGATTTCCTGTTCGACCAGATGAACCATGGCCGGCGTGTCCTTTTGATCGTCGATGAAGCGCAGAACCTGCCGATCAAGACGCTCGAAGAATTAAGGGTGCTCTCCAATCTTGAATATGACGGCACGCCGCTGTTTCAGGTGTTCCTGATCGGGCAGCCCGATTTTCGCGAGACCATGGCGCGTTCCGATATGGAACAGCTGCGCCAGCGCGTTATCGCGACCTATCATCTTGAGCCGATGTCGCGCGACGAGACGGAAAAATATATCGAGCACCGGCTGGCTTTCGTCGGGTGGAATGGCGAGCCGAAAATTTCGGCTGACGCCTTTGCGGCGATCTACGCGGCGACTGGCGGCGTTCCGCGCAAAATTCACAAGCTCTGCAACCGCGTGCTGCTTTTCTGCTCGGTCGAGAATCTCCGGCAAATTGACGGCGCGACTGTCGCGCTGACCCTCTCGGACATGAGCGCCGAGCAGGCTGCCGGGACGCCCGCGATGCGCGAGGCGGCGGTCGCCGATCTCGATGCGCCGGCGGCTTTCGAAGCCGCGGCGCAGGCCATGCGTGAAATCACTCCAGTCATGGCGGCGCCAGCAAGTGCGCCCGAGAGAGAGCTGCCGCAGATTGCCGAGACTTCAATCGCAGAGCCTCTCGCTGTCCTGCCGTCGTCGCCCGCAGGCCCTTCGCCAGCCGTCAGCGTTTTCGACCGCCTGCGCGCCAGAAAGAAGAGCGCTGCGACGGCTGGAACTCTTTCGGCGGAGGAGATTGAACTCTCTCGTCCGCCAAAAGCAGCGACCCTTGATGACGTCGCTAACGCCATCGCCGCCGCGCGTGCCGACGCCGTTCCTGAGCTGGCCCAAGTGATAGCGGCGCCGGTAGTCGAGCCGGAACTTGCCCCAATAGAAGAAGCCCCCGCGTCCGAAGATTTGCCCGAGGGCTGGAAAAAGTCGGTCGTGATGTCGATCAACGATACGCGCGACGAGTTGAAGCGCGCGCATCAAAGCGTCGCCAAACTGCGCCGGCAGGTCACTGAAATCGACCGTCGCCGCAATAAGCGCCGTGTGCAGATCGCCGCGAGCCTTGAGCGCGCCGAATCCCTTCTCTCGGAATTCCAGAACGCCTGGCGCTGAACGCCGGCAAGAGCTCTCATGCCTCAGCCAAGCTCCTCCGACGACAAGCCGCAGGAAGGCGCGAAGCGCTTTGCGATGTCGGTCGATGTCGAGGATTATTTCCAGGTATGGGCGCTCTCGCCGGTGATCCGCCGCACTGACTGGGATGCCTACGCCCTGCGCGTCGATGAAGCGACACGGCGCGTCCTCGACCTCTTCGACCGGCGCCAGGCGAAGGCGACTTTTTTCACGCTGGGATGGATCGCCGAACGCGCTCCGAAACTCATTCGGGAAATCGTTGCGCGCGGCCATGAGCTCGGAAGCCACGGCTACGATCATGTGAAAGTCTTCGATCAGACGCCGGACGCCTTTCGCGCCGACGTTCAAAAGACGAAGCGTATTCTTGAAGATGCGGCCGGCGTCTCAGTCACCGGCTTTCGCGCGGCGGGGTTTTCAATCGATGCGAGAACGCCGTGGGCGCACGATATCTTAAGCGAAACCGGTTATCTCTATTCGTCGAGCAGTCATCCGATCCGGCATGACCATTACGGCGATCCGGAAGCTCCGCGCTCGCCACACAGGCTCGGCGGCATCATTGAGGCGCCGGTTGCGACAGCGGAAATATTCGGCAAGCGGATCAGCGGCGCGGGCGGCGGATGGTTCCGCGCGGCGCCTTACGCCCTGTCGCGTTGGGTGATCGAACGCGCCGCGAGCACAATCGAAGGCCCGGCGATTTTTTATTTTCACCCATGGGAGGTCGACCCCGGCCAACCGCGCGTTGAAGGATTGTCCGCGAAGTCGCGTTTCCGGCATTATCTCAATCTCGACCGCATGGAATCAAAACTTGACCGACTGCTTGCTGATTTCAACTGGGGCCGCATCGATGAGGCGCTGGGCGTCAACCGCGCGCGAGGCGAGGCGGCATGAGTGCGGCGATTGTCGTTCGCGAGTATGAAGAGAGGGACCGCCAAGCATGGCGCGCTTATGTCGATGCGCACAGGGACGCGACGCTTTTCCATGATCTTCGATGGTCGGACGCGGTGCGGGCAGGCTACGGTTACGCCAATCGACATCTGGTCGCGCTAAGAGCGGGTGCGATCGTCGGCGTTCTGCCGTTGACGTTTATTGCGTCGCCTTTGCTCGGCAAATCGCTGATTTCGGCGGCGTTCTCCGTCGGCGGTGGGATTCTCGCGGATGAGGATGACGTCGGCGCAGCGCTCGGCGCGCAGGCGCTCGATCTTGGCGCGCGCCTTGGCGTCAAATATGTCGAGTTGCGCGGGGGGACGTCGCCCGGCGAGGGCTATACCGAAAAAACCGGCGTCTACGCGTCATTTGCGAAAGAAATGCCGGCCGATCCCGAGGCGATTCGCGCCTGGCTGCCGCGTAACCGGCGCGCGGAAGTCAAAAAGGCCCTGCGCATTGATGAGCCGAACGAGAATTCCTTCCGGAAGACCTCTATTATTGGCGAATTCTACAACGTTTACGCCCCGGCGCTGCGCAATCTGGGAACGCCGGTGATGCCGCGGAAATTTCTGGCGGCGCTCGCCGCGAATTTCGGGGAGGACGTCGATATCGGTCTCGTGGAACACCAGGGAAAGCCGGTCGCCGGGCTCTTTTCCTTCTGGTTTCGGGACCGCATCATGCCCTATTATATCGGCGCCGACCGGAAAGCGCGCGATATTCGAGCCTATGATTATCTTTACTACACCTTGATGCGCCGGGCGGTTGAGCGCGGCGTGCGCGTCCGAGCGCCGCGGCAGGATGCGAAAATAGGCGCC
>JBBTJH010000136.1:0-8093 GCA_038059555.1 Pseudomonadota bacterium
GCGCCTCTTGATACTCCGCTTAAGTGATAGGATAACATTTCAGTTGATAAAGTCGTTCAGCCTGCTAGCGGGAAGGCTTTCGGCGCGTCCCATCAGCTTGGGGACGGCGCCAGGGAGTTGCGCGGAACAACAGGGGCGGCGCAAGCGTGATTGAGCTTGGGAATTTACCGCCGGGGGTGATCGCGAGCTTTATTGCTGCAGCGGTCAGCACGGCCGGACTGCTGTCGATGGCGGCGCTGGGCGATTGGGGCAAGCGCCACAGCGCCTACTTCTCGGCATTTGCTATCGGCGTCATGATCGTCGCGGTGCTTTTTCATTTAACGCCGGAAGCGCTCAGTTATTCGAGGACGGCGTGGAGATCGATCGCCGGCGGGTTCTTCGGCATGTTGGCGCTGGGCTATGGATTGCGCCTCTTGTCGCAAAACAGCCAGCGCGGTCACGGCCTCGCCATCGGCTATGCGTCGATCGCCGCTCTCGGGTTTCATTCCTTCGTGGACGGACTGTTTTACGAGGCGACCTATCACGCAGAGTTTTTCACCGGATCGATTGCGACCGCCGGATTGCTGCTGCACGAATTTCCAGAAGGCGTCATCGCCTATTTCCTCGCGCGCGACGCCGGTCTCGATAAGGTCCGATCAATCGTCTGGGCTTTCCTCGCGGCGTCGCTGACGACTATCGCCGGCGCCGTCATCGCGAGTTCCTATATCGAGAATGTCAATTCGCTGCCGCTCGGCTCGCTTCTCGGCCTGACAGCCGGCGGCCTTCTTTACATCATCGTCTTCCATCTTGGCCCGCATGCGAGCCTGACGCCGAAAAAGCGCGGATACGTGGTTGCGAGCGCCGGCGTAATCGTCGCGCTGTGCGCTCTGGTTTTCCGGCACGTATAAGTAAAGACGCTTATTTTGTGCGGCATCCCGCGACGCCCGCCGCCGGGATGACCGTTCGCCAGCCGGAAGCCGATTCAATCGTCACGAGCCCCCGCTCAAGATAGCTGCCGCCGTCGAAGCCGAGCCCGAAGCGAACTTTGATGGTTGCGGTCAGCCCATCCGCGGCCAGCGACTGATCTTCAAAGATCCCGAAGCCGGCAGCGCCCGAGGTTTGCGTGATCGCGAATTTGACGACAGCGCCGTTGACCGACATTTCTGCGCCCTTGCCTGACGTCAGGCGCACGATCGCTGCGGGCTGGTTTTCTTCCAGCGTCCACAAGATCATGCCGCATTCGCCTGCGGGCAGCGACGGGTCTGGCAGCGCGCCGATGACGACGTCGCCGGCCCCGCTCGGCGCGCCGACGACGCCTAGCTTAGCGTTCTTCGCCGCAGGCGACGCGCACCCCGCAAGGACAAGCGCGCCGAGCAAAATCAAACGGCGGATCATGACGTCAACCCTTTCAACTTTCCGGCGGCGCGAAGCGACATCTGCGCGTTGTCGCCTTCAAATCCTAATTGACGAAGCGCAACGCCAACTTCCGCCCGTTTCGGCTCGACCGCAACTGTCATCGCATAAGCAAGATCGGGCGCGAAGGAGGCCTCGACCCGCACAGCGCCGTCGGCATTGCTTCCGGCAAGCGTCAGCATCAATTTGCCGTCCTTGCAGTCAACGCCGCCGTTGAGCGGCATCGGGCCGCCAGACCAGCCGCGCGCGACGCTATCGAGCATGGTGGTCGTGACTTTTGCGTCGACCGCTTTGCAGCCATCCTTCGAGAATTCGAGCGATTGAGCCGTCAACGTCGCAAGCCCCTGATAGGGAGCGCCGAAAAACGTGTAGCGGCGTATGGCCGTGAGGTCGAATTGCGCCGAGATTTTCGCCGCCTTGAAGCCGAAGGGCGACAGCGCGAGACTTCCGCGCCCGACAAGGGCGCCGTCAGCGCTCGTCGCGTCGGCAGCGAGCCGCCCGACCAGCAATTGCGCCGGTTTGAGCCGGTAAGCGATGCGGCCGAGATCTGCCGAATTATAAGAGACTTCCGCAAACTCGCCGCGCCATATCGAGCCCTCGGCGCCGTCGATTTCAAGCAGCGGCGTGCCGGCTTCAAGAGCATCGGCCAAGAGGCTCGCCGGGGCTCCCGCAAGTGCGGCAAGGCAAAATGCCCCGGCGCCCGCGAACCACAACAGTCGGTTTTCGCGCGCGAACAAGCGTTTGAGACGGCTCATTGCGTCGTCCGCCGCACGAGGGTCAGTTGCGCCTGCGCCTCGTCTCCTGCGGGCGTGCGGGCGATGTCGGCGGCGGCGACGATCACGCCGTAGCGATCATCTAGCGCGCGCAGCCATTTGAAGATTTGGTCCGCGGGCGCCGCGACGTTCGCTTCGACCGCGCCGTCGGCGCGCGCGTTGCGGTAATTCACGTTGATTGAAAATTCGCCGGTCGTCGTCGTAACGACGGTGAGGATCGGCGTGTTGAGATCGACCCCCGCTGACGCAGCCGCGACGCCCGCCGATGCGCTCGCCTCCGTCACCAGCCGATAGAGATCTTCGGCGCTCTCGCGCTTTTGAGTCATGCCGGCGCGCCAGCCGAGGGCCGGCGCCAGGATCAGCTGCAGCACAATGATAACAGCCGCGATCGCCCCGCCGGCGCCGACAAACAGCTTTTCGCGAGACGACAGCCGGGCCCAGAAATCCTTCATTTGGCCCTCGCCGTCATTTCGCCGATCCAGGCCTCGCCGGAGCGGCGATAGCCGCCATTGTCCGCAGCGACGACGCCTTGCGCGTCGAGCGCCGCGCGAAAAGCTTCGATGCCGGCGTCGGAATTGCTCTTGATGCTGAACATGAACTGGCCGCGCGCCGCGTCATAGCGAATGCGGTCGATCGCAATGCCGTCTTGACCTTCAAGGCTCGCCGCAAGCCGCGCCGACATTTCAAGGAACGACGCCGCTTTGACGCCGTCGGCGAGCATCTGGCGCGAATGGCCGCGTATGTCGTCCCCGGCAAATGTCGGAAACGCCGCTTTGTGCATGGAGATCGCCGATTGCTCATAGATCGCGGCGACGCGCGCATCCTTGATCCCTGCGGCGGCTGCTGAAAATACGGTGAGCGCCGCAAGGCTCGCCGCCAGAATGGCGGGGCGGCGATACGCGCCGAAGCGAAAGTTTTGAGGCGCGCGCCGGCGATAGGCGCCTTGCAACAAGTTTGCGGGCGCAGGTTTTGACGAGAGCGCCGCGCCATGGATCGCAACTAAGTCCGCCTCGTGCGAGAGTTTCCGGCTATCGAGCGGTTTGGAAGTCCACGCCGCGCTGAAGGCGTCAGCGCCATAGGCGATAATGGGCGTCTCGCCCGCCGCCTCAACGAATGACGGCGCCATCAACTCGGCGATATCGGCTTCGGCGGCGAATGCTGCCGCGCCGCGCGAGGCGATGATGCGTCCATGATCCGATACAAGCACGGGCGTCTGCGAGGAAGCGCCGATCGCCGCGAAGTCGGCGCACATTTCGGTCACTGCAACGCCTGCCTCCGCAAACGCCGCAAGCCAGTTTTCAATCAGCGTTTTCGAGATCGCAAAAGCGACGCGCGGCTCGCTCGTCGAGATGACGATATGAAGATCCGACACCGGCTCGGCGAGTTCGTCTTCAAGAAGGAACCCGGCGGCGGCGAGAAGCTTGGCCGACTGGCGGGGCGGCGCCGCAATCTCGCGCATGGCGATCTGCTCGCCCTGAAGGACCGCGACGAGCCGCGCGCCTTCAGCAAAGCGGTCCTTGATCGCCGCGAGCGCAGCGACATCATTGACGCGGCCAGCCTCCGACAAGGCGCCGGAGGCGAATGCGCCCCACGCAACCGGGTCAGCGGGCGAAGCCCCAAGCCTGAACACGACGAGGTCGGTCAATAGTCGTCTCCGAATGTCCGCGCGAGCAGCCGAACCGGCGGCGTCGAGATGTCGAACAGCAGCTTTTCTTCTATCGTCCGATCGTTAACTTCAAGCGTGATTTTGGCCTCCACCCGGTCGGAGGTCACCACATACTCGGTTATTCCTGCGAGCGGCGGGGTAAGGGCGCTCACATTCGACAAGCCGCCTGGCGGCAAGGCGCCAAGGGCGGCCTTGATGTCGGTGAGAGAGGCCGTCGATCCGGCAGGCTGAAGCGCCAAGAGGATCGGCGCATGCGCATCGCTCGCCATGTTGATGTTCACCTTACCGGGGGCGGTTGTGGGGTGCGCGCACAAATAGGGGCTGATCCGGCTAAAGCGGCCTCTCGACATGCCATCGAGCGCTCGCAGCTCCGATATGGAGGAGAGCAGCTGGCTTCCGGTTCGGAACGGGGTCGGCAGCGCCGAATAAAATCCGTCTTCCGCGCCCTGCCCCTGCGAGAGACTGTCATTGTCGATATAATCCACGATCACATCGCTGATTTTCCGGGCCTCGCCCTCGCCCAATCCGATGGCTGTCAGCATATTGACGAAGGACGGGATCGTCGCGGGGTTTGCGTCATATCCTTGCGCGCCTGCGGTGACGAGACTGTTGATGTTAAAGCATAGCGTCGCATCGCGAAATTCAATCGAGGCCTTGCCGCCTTCGATCGGGACTTCAATCGCCTTCGCGAATATCCCTTCTCCCAGCGCCATTTTCGGGGGCGGCGCCTCCAGATATTTTTCGAGGATTTGTTTGGCGATCTGCTCGCCAGCGGCCGCGCGCCAGTAGAAATCCGTTCGCGCGCGATCGGCGGCGCTGCGTTTCACCGCTGACGTGACGACATTGGTGATCGACAACAAGATGAACGACAGCGTCGCGACGAGCAGCAACACGACGATCAGCGCCGCGCCCTTCTCTCTCCGTTCGCCGTGCGCCTGCCGGTCCCTCATGGCTCGCCCAGCCAGAAGAGCTGCTCAACTTTTCCGAACCTCTTTGTCGTCATGGTGAGGCGGATCGCTTCCGGGGCCCAATTTGATTGCGGCATCGGCCAGAGGTCCAGGAATTGCGGGCCGGAACTCGTCTCGGCTCCGGTAAAAAAGCCGACTTCGACGTCGGAAACGCCGGAGATCAACACGCGATCGGTGCGCGGCTGGCCGCGTGCGTCGTCGAGATAGGGGCGCACGCGCCGCACGAAGTCGCCGCCTTTGATGAGATATTCAACCGCCTGCAAAGTCGAGCGCGGCGCCCGGTTATCAGGGTTCTCCCATCCGCAGCGGACGAACACGAGGAGGCTTTGCTCGCCCTCGACAGGGAGCCGATAGGATAAGCCCTTGCCGCCCAGAAACGGCGCAGGAAGCTCATTGCCGAAATCGTCGCGGACGGTGCGCTTAACGACGCCTGAAAAATCCTGCTTCAGGACTTGCCGCATGATCTGAAATTCGCGGATGTCCTTGTCGGCGGTCTCAAGCTGTTCGCGGCCCTCGACCGAGAGGCGCAGCGCGTAGACGGCCGCGCCGGAAATCATCGCGAAGACGAGGAGCGCAATCAACAGCTCCGGCAGAGTGAGCCCGCGTTGCGGCGTGGCGTTCATGACGCCTCCCGCAAGGTATCGACGCGCGCAAGGACCTGCCCGTCGCCCGCGCGCGAGACGGTGACGGTAATGCGCAACAAGCCCTCGCCAAAATCGTCGACGGCGCGCTTTACGCGCCAGAGGCGGCTTGAGGCTTCGATTTCAACTTCCTCTTCGCCCTTGTCGGGCGGAGCCTGGCGGATCATCAGTTTGACCGTTTCATTGTCGGCCAGGATGCCGGCGATCAGCCTTTCCTGTTCGGCCGCCGCAAAGCGCGTTGCTTGCGCGACCATCGCGTAGGCGGATATCGCAACGCCCGCGAGGATCGCGAGCGCAACCAGCGTCTCGACGAGCGTCATGCCGCGCTGCGCTGATTGCCGCCGCCTACTCATTTTCCTTGACCGTCACTTTGCCGCCGTCATCGACTGAGGCCGTCCACACCCCGTCTTTGCTGGAAAATCTAAGGGAAAAAGCGGTCTGGGCGCCCAGGGGATCGAGGGGAATGGCGTAGACGCCTTTTTCTGCGTCCGTCTCCCCCTCTGCGCTGACGTCGTCGCCGAGTTCGCGCGCATTATCATTGGCCGCGTCGGCGATTTCAGGCGTGACGGTTGTGCGTTTGTCGAACTCGCGCCGGGCGAGGTTCGGCGTTTCCCCGACTGGCGCCCATCGTTCCTTTTGATCTTCCGCGTCCGTCGTCTGAGGTTCGAGCTCTTCAAACACATAGCCGCTCGCGTCGATTTTCACCCGCATCGGCTTTGACGCGGTGATCGCTTCATCAAGCGCAAGCTGCAGACGCGCGGCGAAACGCTCCGCCTCCTCGCGAACGGGTGGCCGCGACGGCGGGGCGGTCAGCAAGACGACGGTTGACGCCAGCGCAAGGATCACGATGACGACCAGCAGCTCGATGAGCGTCAGGCCGCGTTCTCTTGCGCGCGTTATTTTTCTTCCGACCAATTGACGATGTCCGCGTTGACGCCCTCGCCGCCGGGTTTTCCGTCAGCGCCGAATGAAAAGACGTCGATCGGTCCGTGCTCGCCGGGCTGGCGGAATTGATACGGCTTGCCCCAGGGATCGACCGGCAAGGTTCTGAGATATCCGCCCGGGCGGTACTGCTCGGTGCGCTCTTCGCCGGGAGGGATCGTCACCAGCGCTTCCAGCCCTTGTTCCGTTGTCGGATAGGCGAACATGTCGAGGCGATATTGGTCGAGCGCATTCTCGATCGATCCGATATCGATTTTCGCCTTGCGCGAGGCGGCGCGATCGCGTTCGGGCAGAACATTGACGACAACGAGGGCGGAGATCAGCGCCAGGATCGACAACACGACCAAAAGCTCAATCAGCGTGATGCCGCGCTGGCGACGGCGCGAGAGTTTCTTCTTGTTAAGGTCGATCATCACATGCGACTCAGTTTCTCGTTCTTGTTCATCAGCTTCCGGCAAGACTGTTAAGGCGCAGGATCGGCAGCAGGATGGCGACGACTATTATCATAACCGTGCCGCCCATGGCGATGATGATTGCGGGCTCAAGGAGGCGCAAGGCGACCGTCGAGGCGGTGTCGAATTCCTCTTCCAGCTGGCTCGCCGACTTATCGAGCATCAACGGCACCGCCCCGGCGCGCTCGCCGGCCGCGATCATGTGGGTCATCATCGGCGGCAGGACGCTGGCGCGCTTCAAGGCGCCGGCGAGCGAGGCGCCTTCTCGCACCTGCGTAATCGCGCCGTCGAGCCGGTCACGCATGTAGCTGTTGCCGATCGTGCGCTGCGCGCCTTTCAGGCTGTCGAGCAGCGGCGCGCCGCCGGCAAAAAGAGTCGCCAGCGTTCGCGCAAAGCGCGCGCCGTCAAGACCGCGAAGAAGTTTCCCGAGCAGCGGCACGG
Source organism: Pseudomonadota bacterium (assembly GCA_038059555.1). Lineage (GTDB taxonomy): Bacteria > Pseudomonadota > Alphaproteobacteria > Caulobacterales > Parvularculaceae > Amphiplicatus. Next base: position 7,276 of record JBBTJH010000136.1, read on the forward strand.
TCAACACCCAGCGATCGACCGCGAGCTTGAAGCGCGGCGCGCGCATCGCCTGCCAGAACGCGGCGCCGCCGAGCGCGGCGCCGGCGATCAAATAGAGGCCGTAAGCGCCGAGAAAATTCGAAATGCCGATGACGAATTGCGTAACGAAGGGAAGTTTGGCGTCGAAAGTTTGAAACTGTTCGACAATTTTCGGCACGACCTGCGTCATCAGCGCGGTGACGACGAGCCCTGCGACCAACGCGAGCGCCGCCGGATATATCAGCGACGCGATCGCCTTGTTCATCATGGTGCGATTTTTCTCAAGCATAGTCGCAAGGCGGTCAAGCACGCCGGAAAGATCGCCCGAGGTCTCCCCTGCGGCGACAACCGCACGATAAAGATCGGAAAATGATTTGCGGTCCTCGCCAAGCGCGTCGGCGAACCGCCAGCCTTCGAGAACGCGTTCGCGCACGGCGAGTAGACGCTTTCTCGATCCTGGCTTTTCGGTTTGCAGCGCGACCGCGTTCAACGCCTCTTCGAGCGGCGTCGAGGCGCCGATCAGGACGGCCAGCTGACGCGTCAGGTTGACGAGTTCAGAGGCGCCGATCCGCGGCGTTTTGCGCGCGCCCTCGGCGCCCTCTTTCTCGCGCGGGGTCGAGATCGACACCGGCGTCAATTGCAGACGCCGCAGCTCCTGACGCGCGAGGCGCGCTGAGTCCGCGTTGACGACGCCGCGGCGAGACCGCCCGCCGCCGTCAAGCGCTTCATACTCAAACGACGGCATCTTCTTCCTCCTGACGCACGACGCGGAGGACTTCCTCGATCGAGGTCAAGCCGTT
>JBBTJH010000137.1:0-7672 GCA_038059555.1 Pseudomonadota bacterium
GCGCCGATCGCGATCATTCCGCAGCGCGAACCGACCCCGGGCGAGCGCCACAGCTTTTCTATCGGCGATCAGGTCCGCGTGATTTCGACGTCAGGCATGTGGTTCAAGCACGGCATCGACTACCGCGTCACGGCCGCGCTGCCCCCGCAAGCCGGCAAGCTGCAATACCGCATCAAGAACGAGCAAGAGCCGTTCGAGCGGGTGGTGAGCGAATCGCAGCTCGCCTCAGCGCAAGCCCCCGCCGCGCACGCGCAGTTTTAGAAAACTGGGCTCCGGCGCAATTCATCTTTATGCTGACTAGGTTGCGGGAGGCGCCTGCGCGAGGCAGGCCCTCCGCATCAAGGGCTGCATCCGTTTTGAGCGCCTTGCGCTCAAGCGGCCGCGTGGGTCACCGATCGACCGTCAGCCGCGGATCGCCATACCCGAACTCCATAGCCCACGGCGCCAAAATATCGACGATCGGCTCAAGGTGTGCGCGGTAACGCTCCCATCTGCCCGACGCGCGTTTGTAAATGGGTTCCGTCACTTGCGAGTAACTGGCGGTCGTAATCAGGCCGCGAGATTTGGCCGTCTTGCGATGGTCAAGCATTTCCTGATTCCGCTCGAGACCCAGCCAGCCGAGGAGCGGATTTAGTTCGGCGCTAACGTCCTCAATTAATCGCTCATAGACAATCGTGTGCGCGTTCAGCTCAAACAGCTCAGCTGATTTCCGCCAATGGCTGAAGCTGATATCGTAAAAGTCCGCAGCGTCTTTGAGGTGCAGGAAATTCGCCATCGCTGTGTTCAAGCGGAAGTTGCTCATGAAGCAGCTCAGCACGACGTCGCACGGATGACGCAGGGCCAGAATGATCCGGGCGCGCGGAAAGAGGCGGCGGATGAGCGGCGCGCGATAGAGAAAGAGCGGCGATTTGTCGATCAGCAGCTTTCCCGGAACAAGCGGCTGGATTTTTTCCACCTCCTCGAAATAGCGGCGGCGCGCGGCCGCGACGCCGGCTGAATCAAGCGCCGGGAGGACGGCCATCCCGCCAAGCTCGTCAGACACAATATTGAGCGGCGGCTGCTCTTCCATCACGATCGCTCCGGGGTGGCCCATCAGGAAAGTATCGAGCAGCGTCGTGCCGGATCGCGGAAAGCCGACGAGGAAGACAGGATCCTCGCGGTCGTCGCCGATTTCGACTTCTTGCCATGAATCGCGCCAATCCGGCGTCAACAGGCCCAGTTCCAACTCGAGTTCGGCGCGCAATTTGGCGGCGCGCTCCAGCGGAGTTGTGGGCGATTCCGCCATCAGCCGGTTTGTTTCGGCGTAGCTTTCAAACGCTTCGTCCGTCCTCAACAGCCGCTCAAGAAGGGTCGCGCGAACATGGACCGTCCTGATCTTTTCGACGTCCGGCGGCACGGCCTCAAGGCGTTGAAGACTGTCGCTGAAATTGCCGAGACGCCGCAGCTCCAGCGCCTCGATAAACGCGAGCGGCCCGTCATCAAGCCCATTCCGCCGCGCGAGCTCGATCAGCGGCGCAAAATCTTCCTCGCGGTTCGTGTGTTCGTACTGGATTGCGAGGCCTAGATAAGCGTCAGTTTCAAGAGGGTTGAGATCGATCGCGCGGCGAAAAGCGCGTTCGGCTTCAAGGACGCGGCGTTCGAGGCCGTATTCGATCGCGAGCTTTAGCTGCATGCCGGCGACATTTGGATCGCGATCGACGGCGTCTTCGATGGCGGCAATCGCCTCTTTCTGTTTCGCCTGCGACTTGTAATGCACATAAAGCTGATAAGGCGCATGGGAGTCGGCTGGAAAATCTTCAGCGGCCTTGCGCAGCACCGCTTCCGCATCGTCGTTGCGCCCAAGAGCTATCAGCGTCGAAGCGAGATTGAGACGCGTCGGGGCCGCCGCCGGATCGATTGCAATGGCGCGGCGCAGATCCTCCGCCGCTCTCAAATTGTCGCCGACCCCGGCTCTGGCGTTGCCGATATTGTTGAGGCACTCGAAATCATCCGGCGTCCGCTCAAGAACCATGCCGTAGGCTTTTATCGCCTCTTCGAATTGTTCGAGCTTCTGCGCGAGAAAGCCGCGATATCGCGCAATGCGAAGACTGTTGTCTCCCTTCGCGAGCGCTTCCGTCGCGACCGCGAGCGCGTCTTCGTCGCGGTTGTCGGTCATCAGCACGGAAATCAGATTGCAGGCGATCGTAATGTCGCCCGAACGCGCCTCGTGAGCGCGCCTTAGGTGTTCGGCTGCTGCGGCCTTGTCGCCTGAGCGGGCGAAAAGCATGCCGAGGAAAGCATGAAAGGGCGTCGCTTCGGCCGCAGTTTCAATGCCGCGTTCGGCCCGTTCGCGCGCTTTTCGCATGTCGCCGGCTCGCGCCGCGGCAATCGCCTGCGCCAAGAGGTCTTCGGTCGACGCGTCAGATGTCGGATCGGGCATCAAGTCTCCAGAAGCGGCCTGTCGATCGCGGACCGTCTACCACGCAGCGCCGCTCAAAAAAACGGAGGGCTCCCGAGGGAACCCTCCGCCTTCAGCAAGTCGACGTCTCACCTAGAAGTCGAGCGTCACATTGACAAACACATACCGGCCGAGCGCGTCATACGTTGCCGGGTAGGTGTTGCCGTTGCAGGGCCCGGTCGGGCAGAGGTTCGATCCGGCGCGGTTGCCGTTGCCGGAAGTGACGAAGGGCGGCTCTTTGTCGAGAACGTTGTTGACGCCGAGACGCATCGTGTATGAGTCATTCACCGAATAGGTCGCCACGAGATCGAAGTAGCTTTTGGCGCCGATATGCAGGCCGGGATCGAAGTTGAATGTGCCCGGGGGATTGAGAGTGGCGTTCGCCACCGTCGTTTCCGCATCGACCGCCCCGATGTACCGCCACAGCAGCGATAGACCGAGATCGAACGGCGTGGTGTAGGTCAGCCGCGCCTTGTGCCGCCATTTCGGCAGCGGCGCGCCTGAGCTGGTCGTCCCGCCAGCGCTGCAAGTCGGTCCGTAAAGGCCGGCGCAATCATAGGGATCGGTGAGGCCGTTATTGACGTCATAGGCCAGCAGCTTGGTGCCCTGGAAGTTCATGGAGAGGCTGCCGAGACTGCCGATGTCGTGAGAGTACGTGCCGGCGAACTCGAGGCCTTTGGTCTGAACCGAGCCGACATTGCCCGGCAGGTTTTCGGTGAAACCGAAGGGAGTCAGCCAGAGCGAGCCGGCGGGGCCGCGATGGACGAGGTTGCAAGACTCCGGCGTAAAGGTCGCCGTCGCTTTGGCGACGCAGTCGTTGAGGATGGCGTCGACTCCGAAGCCGTTTATCGCATCGTCGATCTTGATGTTGAAATAATCGATGGTGAGAGCAAGGCCCGGGACGGCGCTTGGCTGAATGACGCCGCCGATTGTCCAGGTCTTCGCGGTCTCCGGCTGCAGATTGGGGTTGCCGCCGAGAAGACCGTTATATTGGCCGGCCGGGTTGGCGGTGGTGCCGCCGCCGACTGTCAGACCTTGAGCGATACAGCCGAAATTGGTCGCCGTGATGGTGAAGCCGGCGCAAGGATCGCTGGTGCCGGCAAGGCCGACGAACGGCGTCGAGAACAGCTCCTGGATGTTCGGCGCCCGGACCGCGCGATTGTAGGAGCCGCGCAGGCGGATGTCCTGGATCGGTGCGAGTTCGGCGCCGATCTTGTAGGTGTTGGTGCCAAACGAGTTGCCGCCGCTCGTATCATAGTCTGACCGGCGATAGCCCGCGTTGAACGACAATTCGTGCACGAACCCTTCATTGATGACAGGGACCTGGGTTTCCGCGAAGAATTCCAGGACTTCAAAGTCTCCTTGGGTCGGCAAGGTCGGCGCACCCTGACCGGTGAGATCGCCGGTCGAAAACGCGTTGTCAGTCTTCAGATCGAGCGCTTCTTTTCGCCATTCGACGCCGGCGTTGACCCGCACCCCGTCATTGGCCGACGGGAATTTGAAGCCGTATGAGGTCAAGTCGCCGGTGAAGGACGCGTTGAAGACGGTCTCCCTCGTCTCGCCGCTCTGGAAGCCGGTCGCCGAGAGGTAATTGATCGCCGCCTGCGACGCGCCGCCCTGGCCGGCGAAGACGTCATAGGGAACGCAGTTCGGGTCGCTGTTGTCGAGAACTGACCGGCAGATGACCTGTCCGAACGTCGCGCTGCCGACGCGCGTATCTGTCACCGCGTTCAGCGCGCGATTGAGGCGAACGATCGAGAACTCGTTCTCGTAAACTTGCGAATAGCTGACCCTGCTGAATTGATAGGAGGCGTCATACGACCAGTTTTCGCCAAGATCGCCCGTTGAGCCGATAACGGCGCGGAAGGTCTGGTGGCCGAGAATGGACCGGCGCGGTCCTCCCTCAACGTTGCGGCGAAGGATCTGCGCAAAACCCTGATTGTAGGTGTTGCCGAGCCCATCGAAGAACACGATCGGCGGGGCGCCCGGCGTCGGGTTGTAAGGAGCGCTTTGGGCTGTCGGGAAGGCGCCGATAAACCCATTGATGAGGTTGTCGCTGTCGCAGATGACCGCAGCTTGCGCCGCAGACATCAGCGGGTTGTCGCAGTTCAGCGTCAGCGTGTTGCCAAAATCGCCGGAAGGGGCGATTTGCGCGACGGTCTTGTCGTCCATGAACTGGAATTCAGCATAAGGCCTGATCAGATCGTTGACTTCATAATTCGCAAAGAAGCCGGCCGTATAGCGCTCGTCCGGACGCTGATAATAGTTCAGCGGAGCGAAGTTGAAGCGTGAAGTGGTGTTGGCGAAGGCGCCGCCCGTACCGAATTCATAGACTGTGGACGACGCCGTGTTCACCGACGTGTCGAAGAGAATAACCGTGCCTTTTTCGTTCGTCAGCGAGCCGCCGCAATTGTTGGCGCCGCCGCCGGTGTTCTGCAGGACGCAGGCGCTGTAGTCGCGGGAGTCCTGGGTGAGCGCATTGACCTTGCGATATCCGGCGTAGGCCATCAGATGGCCGCGATCGTCTGCGAAGTTTGTGCCGAACATGGCCGTTCCTTCGAACGCCTCACCATCCGTCGTGCTGCCGGTCGGGAAGGGAAAGCCGCGCGCATTCAAGAGAGGCGGGAAGAATTCATTGTTGTTGTTGTGCTGATAGAAGCTGAACTGGCTGTCGACGCGGAAGCCTTCAAAATCTGTGTCGACGATGAAGTTGACGACGCCTGCAACGGCGTCGGCGCCGTAGACAGACGATGCGCCGCCGGTCAGCACTTCGACGCGCTTCAAGACGGCGCCCGGAATGATGTTGACATCGGCCGCGTTGCTGCCGGTCGGAGCCGGATCGCCCGGAACCAGGCGGCGGCCGTTGACGAGCACCAGCGTGCGGGCGGTGCCGAGGCCGCGCAGGTCGACCGACGCAGTGCCGTCTGCGCCATTCGAGAGCGACGAGGCTTGGCTGGCGGCGACTGACGGCAGCGAGTTGAGAACGTCTTCGATCCGCGTTGCGCCCTGCAACTTGACGTCTTCAGGCGTGACGAGCGTCAGCGGCGAGGTCGACGTGAGGGTAGGCTGCGCGATGCGCGAGCCCGTGACGATAATTTCGTCCTGCTGGTCCTGGTCCTGAGCAAAAGCGAGGTGAGGCGCAGCGAAAGTCGCCGACGCAAGCGCAACCACCGAAGCGCGCGACAAGAGCCCGCCCCCCCGTCGATTTTTAATCTTGTTCTGCATGAAATCCCCTATCCAGTTGAGGTTTGTTGGCGCGCGAGCGGCCTCTCAAACCGGAATTCCGGTCCCAAAAAGCCCTGCGCATGGGGTGAGACAGTTGGGCTTGGCCCTTCCTCAGTCTCATTTCGGGATTGGGTTGGGATTGTGGCCGTTGCGCCACAGGCCGAGGGGCTTGATCTCATTGCGCCGAATGGGGTTTGGGCGCTAAGGTCCAAAAGTGGTCGGAATGCTTGCAGGCATCCCGACCAGTTCACTGGAGGACAATCGACGGGCTCACCATCGACGTCACGACCATCAGACACCTGCGGCGAAATTCCCCTCAAAACAAAAACGGGAAGCGCGGCGAAAAAGTAAGATGGGCTTGATTTCAAGCGGGGCTGCGCAATTCGCGCGGGCCGCCATTAAGGGTGTGAGCGCGTGGAGGAATTCGACAACCCCGAGAGGCCGCCGTCCGAATTGGACCGCAGCGAGGTTGGATTGGCGTTTCGGCGCCATGACCGGATGCTTGTCCGGTGGCTCGCTCAAAAGTTCGGCGACATCGAAACAGCCCGCGACATTGCGCAAAGCGCTTATTTGCGTGTCTGGCGCTACGCCCAGACCCAGCAGATCGACAATCTCCAGGCGCTGATCTTCAAGACGGCCGCAAATCTCGCGGCGAATGAATTCCGGGCTCGCAAACGCCTCAGAGCGCTCAAGTTCGATTCAGCGACCAGCCATAAAGAGTTTCTCGTCGAGCAAGTAGCGAGCGAGCAGCCCTCGCCTGAGGCCGCCGCTGTCACCAAAGAGCAGATTGCCGCTTCGATGCGCGCGATCGAATCCTTGCCGGCGCAGGCGCGCCGCGCGTTTGTGCTGAGCCGCTTTGAAGACAAGACCTACCGCGAAATTGCGGGGTTGCTTGGCGTTTCCGAAAGCAGCGTCGAGAAATACATTATCGCTGCTTTGAAGGCGCTGCGAGCGGCGGCGGAAGAAACGGACCGATCGCCGAACATCATCCCCCTGCCGAACAGGCGGGACCGGCGATAAATAAAAAAAAAGAGAAAAAAATGAATCAGAGGAACTCAACCCCCGCAATCGATACGCCCCCCGGCGACGCGGCGGCCTATTGGCAGATGCGAAAACATTCGGGTGCTATGAGCGCAGAAGAGCGCGAGGCGTTCATGAAATGGCTGAGGGCGTCGCCGGAAAACGCCAGGGAGTTTGCCATTCTCGAAAAGATGCTTGCAGCTGCCGACACCCATGCGCAAGCGCTGCTAGCTTCCGAATTCGAGAGTGAGATGAAAGCCCGCTCGGAGCGCGACGCGGAGCAAAGAAACGGGCGGGTTGGCAAAGTCGCGGCCGCACTGGCGACTGTGGCGATCGCGGCCGTGATCGCAATCTTCGCCCAGCAATACCGCCCGCAGGAGGTCATGGCCTATGAAACGGCGAAAGGGCGGCATCAGACCGTCGAGCTGGATGACGGGAGCGCCGCAGAAATGAATACCGGCACCGCGATCACTGTCGCTTACAGCCGCTCCAAAAGAGAGGTAACGCTGCTCTCCGGAGAGGCGTTCTTCACCGTCGAAAAGGACAAATCCCGTCCCTTTGTCGTCAAGGCGGACCAGGCGGAAGTGCCGGTGACGGGGACTTCTTTCAGCGTCTCCGAGCTGAAGGGAAAACTGAGCGTTCACGTGCTGACGGGCGTTGTCGACGTCGCGCCGCAAGAGGGACCGGCTTCAACCTTGCTCGCCGGCGACATGATCGAAGTCGGCGAAGACGGCCGCGCTGGACCCATCACCCGCTACGACCCCAGCATGGCGCTTGCGTGGAGAGGCGGCACGGCGCGCTTTCGCGGCGAACCGCTTGGAGACGTCCTTGAGACGCTCAATCGGTATTTCGACACGCCGATCGAATTGAGCGATCGCTCGCTCGCCGCCTTGCCGGTGACGGGCGAGTTCGACATTCGCGACCGCGACACAGCCGTTACCGCGCTCGCTCTCATTTTCAACCTCGAAAGCGAAGAACAACCAGCTCGCA